>NZ_JBJIAK010000002.1:0-268747 GCF_045310915.1 Mycobacterium sp. SMC-17
TGGCCGACACGTGGGCACAGTCGCTGCTCACCGCGGCCAAGATGCTCGCCCAACGCGTGCAATTCCTCGAAACCCAAGCCGAAACCCTGCAAACGCAGATCGATGCCCTTGTCGCCAAGGCCAACCCCGGCCTGCGCGCTGCCTACGGTGTCGGCCCGGACACCGCCGCCCAGCTATTGATCACCGCCGGAGCCAACCCGCACCGGCTGCACAGTGAAGCCGCGTTCGCCGCTCTGTGCGGCACCGCGCCAGTGCCGGCGTCCTCGGGTAAGACCAACCGGCACCGCCTATCGCGCGGCGGTGACCGCGCCGCCAACAACGCGCTGCACCGCATCGCCCTGGTGCGCATGTCCAGTCACCAGTCGACCAAGGACTACGTGCAACGACAGCTCGCCAAGGGCCACAACAAAATGGAGATCCTGCGCAAACTCAAACGGGCCATCGCCCGCGAAGTCTTCAAACTCCTGACCCGCCAGATCGCAGTACCTGAATACAACGACCTACGGCCAGCCCGGCAATCCAAAAACATCACCGTCACCGCCGCTGCGAACCACTTCGGCGTCTGGCCCACCGTCATCTCCCGCATCGAACGCGGACTACAACGCGACGACGCCCTGGCTGATCAATACAGATCATGGCTCCAAGCTGCTTGACACCAATAGGAGCATCAAATCTTGCATGCGCGATCCGGCCGGAGGACCTCACGGCCGTCACGGTCCCCCGCCAATCAGTACCCTTCGAAACGTGAGCTCCCGAATCGCCCGTCTCGGCTCCCGGTTGCTGAGCCGCGTCCTCGACGTCCCGCCGCCGACGACGGATTACACCGTCAGTCGCGTCACCACCCCGATGCGGGACGGCGTCGAACTCGTCGGCAGCCACTACGCCCCCACCGGCACCGCCAAAGGCACCCTGCTGGTCCGTTGCCCCTACGGACGCGGTTTCCCGTTCGGCCCTGCCTTCGGTGCTGCGTACGCCCGCCGCGGCTACCACGTGCTGCTGCAGAGCGTGCGCGGCACGTTCGGCTCCGGCGGCGACTTCGAGCCCATGGTCAACGAGATCGCGGACGCCGTCGACACCGCCGCCTGGCTGCGCGACCAGCCGTGGTTCACCGGCACGTTCGCGACGATCGGGTTGTCGTACCTGGGCTTCACGCAGTGGGCGCTGCTCACCGATCCCCCGCCTGAGCTGAAGGCCGCGATCGTCATGGTGGGCCCTCACGACTTCGCTGAATCAACCTGGGGCACAGGCGCGTTCACGCTCGACAACTTCCTGGGCTGGAGCGACATGATGGCGCACCAGGAAGATCGGCCGCTGGCCGTGGTGCTGCGGCGGTTCCTGGCACCGCGCCTGGTCGCCCGCACCCACACACAGGCTCCCGCCGGGGCCGCCGGACGTCAGCTGCTGCGTTCCGGAGCGCCCTGGTACGAATCGTGGCTCAGCCACCCCGACGGCACCGACCCGTTCTGGGAGAACATGGCCCTGTCCGACACGCTGGACAAGGTCGACGTGCCGGTGCTGCTGATCGGCGGCTGGCAGGACCTGTTCCTGGAACAGACCCTGACCCAATTCCAGTGTCTGCACGATCGCGGCGTGCCCACCGCCGTCACCATCGGGTCGTGGACCCACAGCCAGGTGATGGCCCGCGGTGGCGCCACGGTGCTGCGCGAATCCCTGGCATGGCTCGATACCCACCTGGCCGAGCGCGCGCCGGCATCCGAACGGGCGGCCGTCCGGGTCGAGGTCAACGGACAGGGCTGGCTGACCATGCCGGACTGGCCACCGGCTGCCACCGAACTCACGCTCCACCTGCGACCGACGCACCGGCTCAGCGCGACCGTGCCCGCCGATACCGCACCGCCGTCGCGGTTCACCTTCGATCCCGCGGCGCCGACGCCCACGCTGGGCGGCCGGCTGCTGTCGTCGTCGGCGGGTTACCAGGAGGACTCCGCCCTCAGCCGGCGGCCCGACGTCGTCGACTTCACCGGTGAGCCGCTCACCGAAGACCTGTACCTGGTCGGCACGCCGGTGATCGAGCTGACGCAGTCCTGCGACAACCCCAACCGGGACATCTTCGTCCGGCTCAGCGTGGTCGACGTCAACGGCAAGTCCCGCAACGTCAGCGATGGATTCCGCAGGCTCACAACACCTTCCGACGAACCCGAGACCATCCGACTCGAGCTCGACGCCGTCGCGCACCGGATCCCGGCCGGGTCCCGGCTACGGGTGATCGTCGCGGGCGGCTGCCACCCCCGTTACGACCGCAACCTCGGCACCGGCGAGCCCGTCGTCTCCGGCGAGCGCATGGTGCCGGCCACGCACACGATCCATCACGGGACGGGCGGGGTGTCGCGGCTGCTGCTACCGACGGTGGCGCTGTCAGCCGACTGAGTCACGCACCCGCTGGGCGACGGCGGCCAGCGCCGCGTCGTCGTGCACCGGCGAGCCCCACTCGGGTGTGACGGGCAGCTCCACCCAGCTGCGGCAGCCGGCGTAGTCCGGGGTGCGCGGCAGCCGCACCGGCGCCACGAGCGGTTTCGCCTGCACCACCAGGACCGTCAGCCGGTGCCGGGGCCGGAAATCCAGCCGGTCGTTCTGAACGGACTCAGCGGTCCAGATATGAAGATCGGCGATGGCATCCAGCTGCTCCGGACGCTCGACTGCCACGGCGGCAACGACTTTCGCGCCACCGCGCACAACCACCTCGGTATCGGTGCTGTCCCCGGCCGCCCGGTTCAGCAGATCGGTGAATTCGGGCCGGACCCGTTGCGCGTGGCTGTGCTCGGCCGTCGGGAAGAACACGAACTCCGGCGCCGATACCTCGAAACGCTTCTCCCCGATGCCACCCTTGCGCAACAGGACCGTCTGCCGCCCGTCGAGCAGCGCCTGGACCGCCGCGCCCCACTCCTTGAGCGCGGGCGAATTCACTTGGCGGCCAACCTCGCCTGCACCTCGGGCCGCCGCAACGGCGGCACCGTCTTGGGCGGCTGCCGACGGGCCGGCAGCTGGTCCAACAGCCTCTCGGTGACGGCCGTGACCTCCGCGACGGCGGCTTCGAAAGCATCGACGTTGGCAGCGGTGGGACGGGTGATCCCGCTGACCTTACGGATGTACTGACGCGCGGCGGCCTCGATCTCCTCGGCCGTGGCGGCCGGCTCCAGGCCACGCAGTTCGGTGATGTTGCGGCACATGGCTCCACGATAGGCGCGCTCCGAGGCGAGCGGGCAAATCACGACGGTGCCATGCGATACCGCTTCGCCTCGGCAACGGCGCGGTAGTGCGCCGACGTCGACGGAAGCCACAGCAGGACCAGGACAGCGATCGCGACAACCACAAACGCTGCATTGATGGTTCCTTCGATGACCACGTGGCTGGCCATGACGTCCGGA
The DNA here is from genome assembly GCF_045310915.1 of Mycobacterium sp. SMC-17. Taxonomy (NCBI): domain Bacteria; kingdom Bacillati; phylum Actinomycetota; class Actinomycetes; order Mycobacteriales; family Mycobacteriaceae; genus Mycobacterium; species Mycobacterium sp. SMC-17. Next base: position 3,387 of record NZ_JBJIAK010000002.1, read on the forward strand.
ACGCCGTCGACCGTAATTGCCACAATGTCGCCCACGAGGAATGCCAGACGCATCACGATGCCGATGGCGCCCAAAACCGTGGCCACAACACGGGCCCATGCGACGGCCTTGGCAGCAGCGAGGGCCATCCAGATCCACAGCCCGAGCTGCATGACGCCGAAAAGGAGCAGCCCCACCAACAAGCCGATCATCCGCCCAGCCCGCTCGGCCTCGGATCCCGCAGGCAGGCCCTCGGCGAATAGCGCCCCCAGTGCGGCGAGGACGACAACGAGTGCGGCGCCGATCCACATCCCGACGATCGCCAGCGACAGTGTCCGAGGGCGTAGACCCGGATCCGCAGGCGGGCCGGGCGGATACGGCTGGACGCTGTAGTCGACCGGCAACGGCGGGCCGGCTGGGATTTGCCCGTACTGCATGCCATGGGGGTCAGACATGACTGTCACCTCTGATCGGGGGTCGGACGCCGCAGGAGTTGGATTTCGCCTGGGTCAGCGGCTTCTCGAGTATGCGCTGACGTTGCCGGCCCGACAGTTCAGTGGGGCCATCCCTTACACGATCCTATGGTTGGGACCGCCATTCCAGGGCGCAAGTGGCCGTTCCGGGCCGCAAGTTACGGTGTCGGTGGGTGACCACGAAACAAGGAGCCAATGTGACCGACGTTCTACTGATCGACACCACCGACCGGGTTCGCACCCTGATGCTGAACCGGCCCAAGTCCCGGAACGCGCTGTCCTACGAGCTGCGCGACGCCTTCTACGGCGCACTGCGCCAGGCCGAGGCCGACCCGGACGTCGACGTGGTGATCCTGACGGGCGCCGACCCGGTGTTCTGCGCCGGCCTCGACCTCAAGGAACTCGGCGAAGGCGCGGATCTGCCGGACATCTCGCCGAAGTGGCCCAACATGACCAAGCCCGTGATCGGCGCCATCAACGGCGCGGCCGTCACCGGCGGCCTGGAACTCGCCCTGTACTGCGACATCCTGATCGCCTCCGAGAACGCCAAGTTCGCCGACACCCACGCCCGCGTCGGGCTGCTGCCGACGTGGGGCCTCAGTGTGCGGCTGCCGCAGAAGGCCGGCGTCGGCCTGGCCCGCAGGATGAGCCTGACCGGCGACTACCTGTCGGCGGCCGAGGCGCTGCGCGCCGGGCTGGTCACCGAGGTGGTGCCGCACGACGAACTGCTCCCGACGGCGCGCCGCGTGGCCGCCTCGATCGTCGGGAACAACCAGAACGCCGTGCGCGCGCTGCTGGACTCGTACCACAAGATCGACGGCTCCCAGACCGACGCCGGGCTGTGGATCGAAGCCGCGTCGGCCCGGAAGTGGATGGACGCGTCCAGCGGCAACGACATCGCCGCCAACCGCGACGCCGTCATGCAGCGCGGCCGCACCCAGGTCTAGTAGCAGTTCTCCCTCTTCCGCGAGCGACCGTGTTTGTACGCCGACACGCCGCTCCAGCTGTACAAGAACGTCCCGCTCACCAGCGCTGAGCGGGACGTTTCTGTCCGGAACCCTCGGTGTGTCGCACGCAGACACGCACGCTCGCGGAAGGCGCGCCAGTTACGCCCAGCGGCCGGACAACGCGCGCCAGCCGACGAAGACGAGTCGCAGCACCAAAAATGTGCTGAGCCCGGACCAGATGCCGGCCAGGCCCCACCCGAAGGCCAGCGACAGCCAGATCAGGGGCAGGAAGCCGACGAGCCCGCTGATCAGGGTGGCGTTGCGCATGAACTTCGCGTCACCGGCGCCCAGCAGCACCCCGTCGAGGGCGAAAACGATTCCGGCGATGGGCAATTGGGCCACCATGAACCACCACGGGATGCCGATCTGGTCCCGCACCGCATGATCGGCGGTGAACACTGCCGGCAGCACGCCGGAGCCGAGTGCGAACACGGCCGCGAGCACCGTCGCCGCGGCGGCCGAGTAGACCGTCACGCGCCGCGACACCGTCTTGGCGTGCGCCGGCTCCCCCGCGCCGAGGGCCGCGCCGACCAGCGACTGCGCCGCGATGGCCAGCGAATCCAGCACCAGCGCAAGGAAATTCCACAGCTGAAGCACCACCTGATGGGCGGCGACGGCGGCCGCACCGAACCGGGCCGCGACCGCGCCGGCAGATAGGAAACACACCTGGAACGCCAGGGACCGCAGCACCAGGTCGCGCCCCATGGTCAGTTGGGCGCGCAGCACGTCGGGCCGCAGCCGCAGCGAAACCCGTTCGGACAACAACGCATACCCGAAAAGCGCCGCGGCGAGCCACTGCCCCACGAGGTTCGCCACCGCGGAGCCCGTCAGGCCCAGCCGCGGCAATCCGAGCCACCCGAACACCAGCAGTGGACACAGCACCGCTGAAATACCTACGCCGACAAGCACATACCGCAGCGGTCGCACGGTGTCCTGCACGCCGCGCAGCCAGCCGTTGCCGGCCATCGACATCAGGATCGCCGGCACGGCCAGGATCGCCACGCGCAGCCACGGCAACGCGGTCTCGGCGATGCCGCCCCGCGAGCCGGCGATGGCCGTGAGCAGCAACGGGGCCAGCGCCTGCACCACGACGACGATCAGCACACCGAGTGCCAGCGCCAGCCACGTCGCCTGCACGCCCTCCCCGACCGCGCCGGCCCGGTCACCGGCGCCGAAACTCCGGGCCGACCGCGACGTCGTGCCGTACGACAAGAACGTCAGCTGCGACCCGACCAGACTCAGGATCAGTCCACCGACGGCCAGACCGGCCAAGGGCAGCGCGCCCAGCCGGCCGACGACGGCGGTGTCGAGCAGCAGGTAGATCGGCTCGGCGGCGAGCACCCCGAGGGCCGGGAAAGCCAACGCCGCGATCCGCCGGCCGGTGACCTCAGTGGTCATGATGCGCACCGTCGCGGCCGACGAGCGGCCCCGAAATGCCCGCAATTTACGGCGTGTCGGCGTACAAACACGGCCGCTCGCGGGATCAAGAAAGGGCGGCGACGAGGGCCGCGACGACGTCTTCGGTGGTTCCGGTCGGTGAGTAGCCCGCCGCGAACCGGTGGCCGCCGCCGCCGAAGGAACTCGCCAGCACCGACACGTCGACCGCGGTCTTGGCCCGCAGGGATACCGACCACTGCCCCGGCTCGATCTCCTTGAGCACCGCGGCCACCTCGGCCTCGGACGTGGTGCGCACGATGTCCACGATGCTCTCGACCTCTTCCGATCGGGCAGCCACGTATTCCTGGTGTGACACAACGGCATACACCAGGCCTTTGCCGCCGGCGGCATCGGGCACCAGGCACGCCGTCGACAGCACCCGGGACAGCATGGGCAGCCACGAATACGGGTGGGTGTCGAGCAGCGCGCGGCTGACGGCGGCGTTGTCGACGCCGATGTCCAGCAGCCGGGCCGCGAGCCGGTAGGCCCGCGGACTGGCCCAGCGGAACGACCCCGTGTCGGTGGTCAGCCCGGCGTACAGGCAGTGCGCCACCGGCAGCTCGATCGGCTTACCCCAGGCGTCCAGCAGCTCTGCCACCAGCATGGTGGTCGAATCAGCCGACGGGTCAACGTAATTCGCGGTGCCGAACAACCGATTCGAGGCGTGGTGATCGATCACCAGCACCTGCCGCCCGGGATCGGCCAGCTTGGCCAGCGACCCCAGGCGGTTGACGCTCGGGATGTCGACGGTGACCACCAGGTCGGCGTCGGGCCGCATCTGATCCGGCGGCACCAGCAGGTGCCCGCCGGGCAGGGTCTGCAGCGAGTCCGGCACGGTCGCAGGAGCGGCAAAGCCGACCTGCACATCCTTGCCGGCTTCGCTGAGCACCAATGCGAGCGCGAGGCCCGCCCCGATGGTGTCGGCGTCGGGGTAGACGTGGGCAACTACGCTGACGCTGTCGACCGCACCGAGCAGATCGGCCGCACCGCGCGCGTCAACCCGCGCGCCCTGCGGCCGAATCTCAGTCGTCGGTTCGATCGCCGTCACCTGCATCCTCGGAATCGCTGTCCCCCACCACACGGTACGGATCGGCGTCACCGGCGTGCTTGGCACCTTCGCGGATGCGCGCCACGTCCTCGTCCGCGGCGCGGGCCCGGGCCAGCAGCTCCTCCATCTTCAGAGCCGCATCGGGCACGGTGTCACGCTCGAAAGTCAGCGTCGGGGTGAACCGAACCCCGGTTCCCGCACCGACTTTCGAGCGCAGCGCACCCTTGGCCTTCTCGAGGGCAGCCGCGACACCGGCATAATCCGGCTCCTCGTCGAGGCTGGTCCCGATGACCGTGTAGTACAGCGTGGCGTCGTGCAGATCACCGGTCATCTTGGCATCGGTGATCGTCACGCCGTCGAGCCGCGGATCCTTGATCTCGTACTCGATCGCCGAAGCGACGATCGTCGAAATGCGCTTGGCCAATCGCTTGGCGCGTGCTGGATCCGCCACCTACGTCCGAGCCTTCTCGACGAGCTCGTACGTCTCGATGACGTCGCCTTCCTTGATGTCGTTGTAGGTCAGCGTCAGACCGCATTCGTAACCTTCGCGCACCTCGGTGGCGTCGTCCTTCTCACGCTTGAGCGAAGACACCGTGAGGTTCTCGGCGATGACGATGTTGTCGCGCAGCAGGCGGGCCTTGGCGTTACGCCGCATGATGCCCGACTGCACGAGGCAACCAGCGATGTTGCCGACCTTCGACGACCGGAAGATGGCGCGGATCTCGGCGCGGCCGAGCTCCTTCTCCTCGTAGACCGGCTTGAGCATGCCCTTGAGCGCGCTCTCGATCTCGTCGATGGCCTGGTAGATCACCGAGTAGTACCGGATCTCCACGCCTTCGCGGTTCGCCAGCTCCGTCGCCTTGCCCTCGGCACGCACGTTGAAGCCGATGATGATCGCATCCGACGCCGACGCCAGGTTGACGTTGGTCTCGGTGACGCCACCGACACCGCGGTCGATGACGCGCAGTTCCACCTCGTCGTCGATCTGGATGCCCATCAAGGCCTCCTCGAGCGCCTCGACGGTGCCCGAGTTGTCGCCCTTCAGGATCAGGTTCAGCTGGCTGGTTTCCTTCAGCGCCGAATCCAGGTCTTCCAGGCTGATGCGCTTGCGCGAGCGTGCGGCCAGCGCGTTGCGCTTGCGCGCGCTGCGCCGGTCGGCGATCTGGCGGGCGATGCGGTCCTCGTCGACAACCAGGAAGTTGTCGCCGGCGCCGGGCACCGAGGTGAAACCGATGACCTGGACCGGACGCGACGGGAACGCCTCTTCGACGTCCTCGCCATGCTCGTCGACCATGCGGCGGACGCGGCCGTAGGCGTCACCGGCGACCACCGAGTCACCGACGCGCAGCGTGCCGCGCTGCACCAGCACCGTGGCGACCGGGCCGCGACCGCGGTCCAGGTGCGCCTCGATGGCCACACCCTGGGCCTCCATGTCGGGGTTGGCCCGCAGGTCCAGCGAAGCGTCCGCGGTGAGCAGCACAGCTTCGAGCAGACCGTCGATGTTGGTGCCCTGCTTGGCCGAGATGTCCACGAACATGGTGTCGCCGCCGTAATCCTCGGCCACCAGGTTGTACTCGGTCAGCTGCGCCCGGATCTTCTGCGGATCCGCGCCTTCCTTGTCGATCTTGTTGACCGCCACCACGATCGGCACATCAGCGGCCTGAGCGTGGTTGATGGCCTCCACCGTCTGCGGCATGACGCCGTCGTCGGCCGCGACCACGAGGATCGCGATGTCGGTGGCCTTGGCACCACGGGCACGCATGGCGGTGAACGCCTCGTGACCCGGGGTGTCGATGAACGTCACCAGACGCTCGTTGCCGTCCAGCTCGGTCAGCACCTGGTAGGCGCCGATGTGCTGGGTGATGCCACCGGCCTCGCCCTCACGGACGTTGGCCTTACGGATCGTGTCGAGCAGTCGCGTCTTACCGTGGTCGACGTGGCCCATGACGGTGACCACCGGCGGCCGGCTGGCCAGGTCGTCCTCGTCGCCGGCGTCCTCGCCGTAGGTGAGGTCGAACGACTCGAGCAGCTCGCGGTCCTCGTCCTCCGGGGACACGACCTGCACGACGTAGTTCATCTCGCTGCCCAGCAGCTCGAGGGTGTCGTCACCCACCGACTGGGTGGCGGTCACCATCTCGCCCAGGTTGAACAGCGCCTGCACCAGCGAGGCCGGGTTGGCGTTGATCTTCTCGGCGAAGTCGCTCAGCGACGCGCCACGAGCGAGGCGGATGACCTCGCCGTTGCCGTGCGGCAACCGCACGCCACCGACGATCGGCGCCTGCATGTTCTCGTATTCGGCGCGTTTTGCGCGCTTCGACTTACGTCCACGACGGGGTGCGCCACCGGGACGCCCGAAGGCACCCGCGGCACCGCCGCGCTGACCGGGACGACCGCCGCCACCACCGGGGCCACCGCCACCGGGAGCACCGCCGCCGCCACCGGGACGGCCGCGGAAGCCACCGCCGGCACCGGCACCTGCGCCGCCACCGGCGCCGCCGCCGCGGTAGTTACCGCCGCCACCGGCACCACCGGGACGAGGGCCACCACCGGGACGCGGACCGCCACCGGGGCCGGGACGCGGACCGCCCGGACGACCGACGGCACCCGGACGGGCACCCGGCGGACGCGGGGGCATGTTGCCGGGCGTGACACCCGGACGCGGGCCACCGCCCGGACGGGGTCCACCGGCGCCGGGACCCGGACGCGGGCCACCGGGACCGGGAGCCGGACGCGGGGCCGGGCGCTCGACCGGCTGCTGGGAAGAGAACGGGTTGTTGCCGACGCGCGGAGCCCGCGGGGCCGGCTTGGGTGCGCCAGGTCGCGGACCCGGCGTCGCACCCGGGGTGGCCGGACGCGGCTGAGCCGGAGCCGCCGAAGCGGCGGGCGCTGCCGGGGCAGCGGGCTCCGGCGCGGCCGGGGCCTGGGGCTGCGGAGCCGCGGGGCGCGGAGCGCCGGGCTTGGGGCCACCGGCGGCAGGTGCTGCCGGTGCGGGTGCCGGGGTTGCCGGAGCAGCCGCGGCCGGGGCCGGGGCTGCAGGCGCGGCAGGTGCCGCTGCGGGGGCCGGCTTGGGGGCGCCGGGCTTCGGGGCGCCCGACGGCTTGGCGGCCGCGGGGGCGGCCGGTGCCTCGGACTTGGCGGGCTTGCCGCCGCCGAAGGCTTCACGCAACCGGCGTGCGACGGGCGCCTCCACTGTGGAGGACGCAGATTTCACGAATTCGCCCTGTTCGCTCAGTCGGGCGAGCACTTCCTTGCTGGTGACACCGAGTTCTTTTGCCAACTCGTGTACGCGTGCCTTACCTGCTGCCACTTCTCTCCTCGTCGTGAGGCGTCAGCGGTGGGTAGGCCGCGCCTCGGTTTAGCTATGACGCATGGTCATCGGGACTTCACGGTGTGCTCATGTTCTTCGCTACCTGTTCTCTTGCTGTGGCGTTCCGGGTCCGTCAGGCGGGTAAGGCACTGAAGAACTCTTCGACCGCAGAGGTGTCCGGCGAACCGGTGATGCGCAACGCTCGGGCGAATGCTCGCCGCCGAACTGCCGCGTCGAGGCACTGCTGAACCGGGTGCAACCACGCACCCCGACCCGGCAGGTTACCCGCTGAATCGACCGAGACGACGCATTTACCGTCCCCGTCGCGTACAGCTGCCACTCGAAGCAAGTCGACGGCCAGCTCTCGTTTCCGGCAGCCGATGCAGGTACGCACCGGAGCTGTCGGAGTCTCGCGCTGGATCACAGTGCAGTCTACCGTCTCGGGGCCCTTGGACTTCAATCGCGGTCGCGGCCCCGACACGCCGCCGGTAACTGCGGGTTTTGGCCTCAGCGGTCGCGGCCGGCACCGTGGCCGGTCGGCCGGCCGCCGGCGTCTGCCCCCTGACCGTCGGCGTCGCTACGGATGTCGATGCGCCACCCGGTGAGACGCGCCGCCAGGCGGGCGTTCTGGCCCTCCTTGCCGATCGCCAGCGACAGCTGGAAATCGGGCACCACGACCCGCGCTGCGCGCTGCGCCTCGTCGATCACGGTCACCGACACGACCTTGGCCGGCGACAGGGCGTTGGCGACGAACTTCGCCGGGTCCTCGTCGTAGTCGATGATGTCGATCTTCTCGCCCGAGAGCTCGCTCATCACGTTGCGCACGCGCTGACCCATCGGGCCGATGCAGGCGCCCTTGGCGTTCAGTCCCGGCACGCGCGACGCGACCGCGATCTTGGACCGGTGGCCGGCCTCACGCGCCACCGCGACGATCTCGACCGACTCGTCGGCGATCTCGGGGACCTCCAGCGAGAAGAGCTTGCGCACCAGGTTCGGGTGGGTCCGCGACAGCGTGATGACGGGTTCGCGGGCGCCGCGGGTGACCCCGACGACGTAGCAGCGCACCCGGTCGCCGTGCACGTAGCTCTCCCCCGGCACCTGCTCGGCGGCCGGGATCACGCCTTCGGAGCCCTTGGCCTCCGTGCCGACCCGCACCACCACGAGGCCGCGGGCGTTGGCCCGCGCGTCGCGCTGGATGACGCCGGCGACGATGTCGCCCTCACGCGCCGAGAACTCGCCGTAGTTCTTCTCGTTCTCCGCATCGCGCAACCGCTGCAGGATCACCTGACGCGCGGTGGTCGCCGCGATCCGGCCGAATCCCTCGGGGGTGTCGTCCCACTCGTGGATGACGGTCCCGTCGGTGTCGGTCTGGCGGGCGATCACCCGCACGATGCCCGACTTGCGGTCGATGTCGATGTACGCGTCGGGCTCGTGCCCTTCGGTGTGCCGGTACGCGGTCAGCAGCGCCGTCTTGATCGTGTCGACGACGACGTCGACGCTGATTCCCTTGTCCGCCTCGATGGCATGCAGTGCCGCCATGTCGATATTCATCCGTCGGCCCCCTCTCCGGTCATACCCGCCAGCTCCAGTTCCCGGCGATTGGGTGGTGAAAATTCAACCTGTACAACAGCTTTCGTAATGTCCGCGAGCGCGACGGTCTGCACCGACAGCACCCCACGGTTGGCGACGACCAGTTGGATCGCGCTGCCGTCGTGCTCGCCCAGCCGGCCCGTCAGCGACGTGCCGTCGGCCAGGGTCAGCTCGACCTTGCGACCACGGGCGCGGCGGTAGTGCCGCTCCGCGGTCAGCGGGCGCTCCACGCCGGGCGAGGTGACCTCCAGCACATACGGCTCGGAATCGGCGGTCACCTGGTCCAGCAGCTCGGATGCGAGGCGGGAAAGGTCGGCGACGGCGTCGAGGTCCAGACCCGAGTCGCCGTCGGCCACCACGACGATGCGCGGGGGCCGCGCAGCAGCGTCCACCCGCACATCTTCGATGTCGTATCCGGCGTCCGCAAAAGCACTGCTGAGCAGCTCAAGCACTTGGCCTGTGGTCGGTAACCGACTGGGTGGCAGCGGTCGTTCCGGCGTGTCCCGGGCCACGGCGAGCTCCTCATCTTGAGTTGTGCGGACAGGGCCCCCAGAAGGGTGAACCCGGTACCAACGATACGCCAGCAGCGCATGGCCGAATGGCAATCGCGATCGCGGCACCGGAGAACATCCGGCGCCGCGGTGCCCGGCAGCCGGTGTCCGCAATGGCAGGATGTGGATGTGCCGCACACCGAAACCACCGTCAGCCGACGGCGTGTCCTGTTGGGCACGGCGGCTCTGGCGCTGCTCGGCGGCGCGGCGTCGGCCTGCGGGTCGGCACCGCAGCGCGATCCCGCCCTCGACATCCTGACCGCCGAACTCGACCGGGCCCGTCGCGACAGCCGACTGGCCGCGTCCGCCGCCACCGGCGTACCGCCGCAACTGGCGCCGGCGCTGACGGCCGTCGCGGCACTCCGGGACGCGCACGCCCGCGCGCTGTCCGAGGAACTGACCCGGATGGGCAACCCGCCGTCAGCCGCGCCGTCGTCCACCACCGAGACCTCCGCCGCCGCGTCGCCGACGCCTGGCGCCACCCCGCCGCCGGCACCCCCGACACCTCAGGAAGTCGTGGCAGCGCTGGAACAGGCCGCCGACAGCGCGGGCCGCGCCGGCGCCGGCCAATCGGGTTACCGGGCCGGGCTGCTGGCCTCGATCGCCGCCGCCTGCACCGCGGCGCACACCGTCACCCTCGCCGGACAGGCCGCGCCATGACCAGCCCGCAACCCACCCCGACCCGCCCGGGCAGCGCTGCCGACGCCGCGCTGTACGACGCGATCGCCACCGAACACGGCACCATCTACGGCTACGGCCTGGTGTCCGCGCACACCACACCCGACGTCAACGATCTGGTGGCCGAGGCCATGGCCAAGCACCGCGCCAACCGTGAAGCCGGCATCACCGCGCTGGCCGGACGGTCGGTGCCGGCTCCGCTGCCGGCCGCGGGCTATCAGCTCCCCATCGACGCGAACAATCCGGCGGACGCGAGCAAGCTGGCGCTGCAGATGGAAGAGGAGACCGCCGTCGCGTGGCGCGCCGTGGCCGAGCAGGCCACCACCACCGAGGACCGGACGCTGGCCGTCAAGGCCCTCACCGACTGCGCGGTGCTGGCCGCCCGGTGGCGCGCGGCCCTCGGCATGACGCCGGCCGTCGTGGCGTTCCCCGGCGGCGCCGAGCAGTCTTAGCCGTCAACGCCGCGGATCGCAGTCAGCTGGTGACCGCGATCCGCGGCACAACGAGGCCTACCCCGCCAGCGCGGCCGTGATCGCCGCCGCGGCGCCGTCGACCGGAACCTCGGTCTTCTCGCCGGTGAACCGGTTGCGCAGCTCGACGGTGCCGTCGGCCCAGCCCCGGCCGACCACGACGATCCACGGCACACCCAGCAGCTCGGCGTCCTTGAACTTCACGCCCGGCGACGAGGTGCGGTCGTCGAGCAGCACGTCGAGGCCGAGACGGTCGAGTTCGCCGGCCAGCTCGGTCGCACCGGTGCGGGCTTCGGCGTCCTTGTTGGCGATGACCAGGTGCAGATCGAACGGCGACACCGACGACGGCCAGCGCAGACCGAGCTCGTCGTGGTGCTGCTCGGCGATCACCGCGACCATGCGCGAGACACCGATACCGTAGGAGCCCATGGTCAGCCGCACCGGCTTGCCGTTCTCGCCGAGGACATCGGCGCTGAACGCATCGGTGTACTTGCGGCCCAGCTGGAAGACGTGCCCGATCTCGATGCCACGCGCCGACACCAGCGGCCCGGCGCCGTCGGGCGAGGGGTCACCGTCGCGGACGTCGGCGGCCTCGATGGTGCCGTCGGCGACGAAGTCGCGGCCGGCCACCATGCCGACGATGTGCTTGTTGGGCGCGTCAGCGCCGGTGATCCACGACGAACCGTCGACGATGCGCGGGTCCACCAGGAATCGAATGCCGTTCTCCAGCAAGGCTTTCGGACCCACGTAGCCCTTCACGAGGAACGGGTTGGCGGCGAAGTCGGCGTCGTCGAGCAGCGCGTACTCGGCGGGCTCGAGCGCCGCGGCCAGGCGCTTTTCGTCGATCTCACGGTCGCCGGGCACGCCGATGCCCAGCAGTTCCCACTCGCCGCCCGGCTGGCGCACCTTCAGCAGCACGTTCTTCAATGTGTCGGCGGCGGTGATCTCGCGGCCGAGGTCAACGGTGTTGGCCCACTCGACCAGGGTGGCGATGGTCGGGGCGTCCGGCGTGTCGTAGACGACGGCCTCGGGCTGGCCCTCGATCGGCAGCGAATCGGGCACCGCGGTGACGACGGCTTCGACGTTGGCCGCGTAGCCGGACTGCAGGCAGCGCACGAAGGTGTCCTCACCGACCTCGCTCTCGGCCAGGAACTCCTCGGAGGCACTGCCCCCCATGGCGCCCGACACCGCGGACACGATGACGTACTTGACCGCCAGCCGGTCGAAGATGCGCTGGTAGGCCTCGCGGTGGGCGTGGTAGGCGTCCTTGAGTCCGCTGTCGTCGATGTCGAACGAGTACGAGTCCTTCATGATGAACTCGCGGCCACGGAGGATGCCGGCACGCGGGCGGGCCTCGTCGCGGTACTTGGTCTGGATTTGGTACAGCCGCAGCGGGAAGTCCTTGTATGACGAGTACTCACCCTTGACCGTCAGGGTGAACATCTCCTCGTGGGTGGGCCCCAGCAGGTAGTCGTTCTTGCGGCGGTCCTGCAGGCGAAACAGGTTGTCGCCGTACTCGGTCCAGCGGTCGGTGGCCTCGTAGGGGGCCCGCGGCAGCAGCGCCGGGAAGAGGATCTCCTGTGCGCCGATGGCGTTCATCTCGCTGCGGATGACGTCCTCGATCTTGCGCAGCACCTTCAGGCCCAGTGGCAGCCAGCTGTACAGGCCGGGCGCGATCGGGCGGACGTAGCCGGCCCGGATCAGCAGCTTGTGGCTCGGCACTTCGGCGTCGGCGGGGTCGTCGCGCAGCGTGCGCAGGAACAGCTCGGACATGCGGGTGATCACGGGTGGCCAGCTTAATCGCGGCCCTGCCAGGTGCAGACACACACCTCATTGCCTTCGGCGTCGGCGAGCACCCAGAACGCGGGTGCCGCCCGATCACTGAGCAGCACCCCGCCCGCCGCCAGTGCCGCCGCGATGCGTGCGGACGCCCGGTCGTGCGGGACGTCGACGTCGAGGTGAATGCGGTTGCGTTGCGGCCGTGGCACATCCATCTGCTGGAACCACAGGGCGGGGCCACGGCCGGCGGGATCGACGAGTCCCCCGCTCAGATCCGACGGCCCCGCTTCGTCGACGTAGCCGGTGACGGCCTTCCAGAACGGGCGCACCGCGGGGATGTCCATGGCGTCGATCGCGATCTCGATCGCCTGTACCGCGACGTCGCCCGGCGTGGTCGCCGCGCCGCGCTCGGCGAGTGATTCAGAGATGCGGCGTGCCAGCGCGATGTCGTGCGCGGTGACCCCGTCGGCCGAGCGCAGCCGCATGACGATCCGGTCGGCGCGAACGTCGACCGTCAAGTGGCCCTGCGCCTCTGGGCCGGTCTCCTCGACCACCGCGGCCGCGAGCGCCGCCGCCGCGCCCAAGCCAACCACCGGCACCTCCGTGTAGACGGCACCGAGCACCAGGCGCCACCCCAGCGGATTTACCGCATCCGAAATCTCCTGCCGCAGCATCATGATTCGGCCCCCGCGACCATGTCGAACCCCCCTGGCGGTCATGCCTCATGCATAGCACTGCGGCGCGTCCGACGTGCTCAGAGCAGTGCTTTGTTCACCACCTGCTCGTATGCGGTCTTGTCCGCCACGCTGACCGTCGGGCCGAACTGCAGGACGATGTTCATCGCCTGGAACGTGCCCGGCGTCGCTCCCGCATACCCTTCGGCAGCGCCGGTCGTGGAGAACACCAGCACCGTCACGGTGTCGGTCTCGATGGCCTCGATGCACTTGATGTCGGGGCATTTCTGCTTGGCCACATCCCGCGGGTGGGCCACCGGCAGTCCCGCGGCACCCATGTCCCGCACCACGGCCTGCGCGGTGACGGTGTTGAGGATCGGGGCGCCCGTCAGCGCACCGGCCTGTGGCCCGGGAGCCGGCGGGCGCTGGCACCCGGTGATCACCGTCGCGGCGAGCACAGCCGCCACGATCACAGCTCGGGCTCGCATTGCAGTCATGCACCATCAATAGCAGCGCAACCTGGAGCGCGGGCCACCGGGCGACGAAGCAGACGGCCCTTACAGCGTCGGGACGGCGTGCGAGCCGGCCGGTGCCGCGGCTCCCGGCGTGCGCAGCTTGCCTGCCACCCACGGAAGCGAATCCGCGAAGGCCTCGTTGGCGAAGCCCCAGTCGTGCAGGCCGAGCAGGGCCCGGATGTCGGCGTTGATGCCGTGCTGCTGGGCGATTTCGCACAAGGTGCCGGCCGCGATGTCCTGGCCCTCCGGATTCGCGCGCGCATCGCGCGGCACACCGGGGCCGGGTGCGTGGCAGGCCGCGACGGTGCCGGGGATCTCGAACAACCCGGAGATGCCGTGGTACCGGCCGTACTGCCGCATCACGGTGCTCGGATCGAACTCGGCCCATTTGGCCGCGTCACCCCCGTAGAGCTTGGCGATGGTCTGGTCCTTGCTGCCGATGTTCGGGCTCAGGTCCCCGGCGATGTCGACGAACGCGCTGAACAGGTTGGGATGGCGCGTCGTGAGCTGCACCGCGCAGGTGCCGCCCATGGACCAGCCGACGATGCCCCACTTCTCCGGCTCGGGACTGACGCCGAAGTTCGAGATGAGATACGGAACGACCTCTTTGGTCAGGTGGACCGACGAATTGCCGTGGCTGCCGTTGACGCATTCGGTGTCGTTGTTGAACGAGCCGGTGGCGTCGGCGAAGACGAACACCGGCGCCTCACCGCCGTGGGCCGCCGCGTAGTTGTCGATCGTGGCCTTGGCGTTGCCCGCCCAGATCCAGTCCGCCGGGGTGTTCAGCTGCGAGCCGATCATCATCACCGTCGGCAGCTGCGGCGGCGGATTGCTCGCGAACCATGCCGGTGGCAGGTAGACGAGTTCGGCGCGGTGCGTGAAGTTCGATTCCTGCGAGGTGGTCACGATGGGCACCACGACACCGCGCGGCGGCCGGATGCCTTTGAGCTGCATGGCCGTGACCGTCCAGCGGTCCACCTCGTCGGGCACCTTGCCGACGGTGAACTTGTGCCACGCCACGTACGCGGTCGGGAAGTACCCGACCCAGACATTCATCATCAGCAGCGCGCAGAGTGCGCACAGGGGCACCGCGAGCAGGGCCACCCCGCGGCGCCGCCAGGGGGATCCGCGCCAGCCGAGGATCAGGACCGTGGCGGCGAACCCGCCGAGCGCCGTCCAGATCCACAGCAGTACCGGGGCCGGGTCGCCGGCGATACCGAGCGAAGTGATGTACCAGTACAGACCGGCCGCGCACGCGACGCCGACCGCGAGTGCCCACGGCAGCCGGCTGATGCTCCACTGCCGCGACCGTCGCCCGACCGCACAGCACAGTGCCGCGAAAGTCAGTAGCTGGATCAGAAACGGAAGCCACCCATGCGTCAGCGACGCATGGGTGACGAACGAAGGCACGCCGATCCTCCAGGAAGCTACGTCGAGATCGAGCTACAGCTCGCCGGCGTCCAGCGCTTCCTTGGTGTCCTGCGCCGCCGCAACCTCGTCGGCGGTGTAGGTGATGAACAGCGACACCACGCCGACGATCACCGCCACCGCAGCGACCCAGAGCAGGCCGTAGGTGTAACCGTGGTCGAGTGCCGTGTGCTGCGCGGCGTTCATCTTGGCGACCGGACCGGTGGTCCCGCCGAGGTACAGCGTGCGCGACGTGATGACGGCCTGGATGACGGCCAGCACGACCGGCCCACCCAGGTTCTGCAGCATCAGCGCGATGGCCGACAGCGGACCGATGTCGCTCAGCGCGACGCCGGCGATGGCCGAGACGGTCAGCGGCACCACGATCATGCCGATACCGAAACCACCGACGGTGATCGGGATGACGAGGTTCGGGAAGTACGGGATACCGCCGTTGAGGGTGGACCCGTAGATCATCGCGGCGAGCACCAGGATGCCGCCGGCGATCACCAGCACGCGCGGCGAGAACATCGCCACCAGCTGCGACGACAGGCCCAGACCGATGCCGAGCGCGATGACGAACGGGATGAAGCCGATGCCGGCCTTCAGCGCGCTGTAGCCCATGATGTCCTGCACGTACAGGCCGATCAGGACGGTCAGCGTGAACATCACGCCACCGGCGAGGAAGACCGCGGCGAAGGTGGCCACGCGGTTGCGGTCCCGGAACAGGCTGAACGGCACGACGGGGTGCTCGGCGCTGCGCTCGACGAACAGGAACGCCAGGAACAGCACGGCCGCCGCGGCGCCGGAGCCCAGCGTCAGCGGGGACAGCCAGCCCTTCTCCGGCCCCATCGAGAAGCCGAACACCGCCGCGGTGCAGGCCAGGGTCGCCAGGATGGCGCCGGCCGCGTCGAGCTTCATGCGCTCGCGGGACGTCTCGGTCAGCGTGGTGCGGGCCAGGTAGATCATGACGAGGCCGATCGGCACGTTCACCAGGAACGCGTAGCGCCACGAGAACACCGTCAGCGCGCCGCCGACGACGAGGCCCATCACCGAGCCGACGCCGGTCATGGCCGCGAAGATCGCGGTGGCGGCGTTTCGGGCCGGACCCTTCGGGAAGGTGGTGGCGACGAGCGCCAGGCCGGTCGGCGAGGCGATCGCCGAACCGACACCCTGCAGCAGCCGGGCGATGACCAGGGTCGTCTCGTCCCACGCGACACCGCACAGGATGGAAGCGATGGTGAAGAGCGCGACACCGACGATGAAGGTGCGCTTGCGGCCGATGGTGTCGCCGAGGCGGCCACCGAGCAGCATCAGACCACCGAACGTCAGCACATAAGCGGTGATCACCCAGCTGCGGCCGGCATCGGAAAGCCCGAGCTCGTCCTGAATCTTAGGAAGGGCAACGATGGCGACGGTGCTGTCCATCGTGGCCAGCAGCTGCATGCCACCGATGGCGATGACCGCGGAAAGAAAGCGGGGGGACGGAAGCCAAGCTGGATACCAGCTCTTTCGTTCGTCCTCGGTCTGCCCCACGTGAATCGTGAGCGGTTCGCGGCGGCTGTGTGCCATGGCGGTGCGCTCAGCGTCGTTGAGAGCCGTCATGGAAAGCTACCTTACAGTAATCTTAAGATTTCTTTAACCCTGCGAAGGCCGCGACGTCCCCGATCACGATGATCGCGGGGGGCCGGATGCCCTCCGAACGGATGTCCTCCGCCGCGTCGGCAAGCGTGGTCTGCAGCGTCTGCTGTGCCGCCGTCGTCCCGTGTTGAACCACCAGCACCGGTGTTTCCGCAGGTCGGCCCCCTTGCAGCAGAACCTTCGCGAAAAGCTCGATGCGCTCGACGGCCATCAGCAGCACGATCGTGCCGCGCATCGCGGCCAGTGCGTCCCAATTCACTAACGATTCCGGGTGCCCGGGCGCGACGTGGCCGCTGACCACCACGAATTCGTGCGTCACGGCCCGGTGGGTGACGGGAACGCCGGCCAGGGCCGGAACCGCTATGGCGCTGGTCACACCGGGTACGACGGTGACCGGAATGCCGGCGTCGGCGCATGCCAGCACCTCTTCATAGCCGCGCGCGAAGACGAACGGGTCACCGCCTTTGAGCCGGACCACGAACTTGCCCTCCTTGGCCCGGTCGATCAGGACGGCGTTGATCGCGTCCTGGGCCATCGCCCGGCCGTACGGAATCTTGGCGGCATCGATCACCTCGACGTGCGGGCCGAGTTCGGCGAGCAGCTCCTGCGGGGCCAGCCGGTCGGCCACCACCACGTCGGCGTGGGCCAGCAGCCGGCGACCGCGGACGGTGATCAGCTCGGGGTCCCCCGGGCCACCGCCGACGAGGGCCACACCGCGGTAGCTGTCGGGTTCGGCGGCGTCGCCGATGGCGCCGCGCTGCAGCGCCTCGTGGATGGCGGTGCGCAGCGCCGCCGAGCGCCGGTGCTCGCCGCCGGCCAGCACACCGACCGTCAGCCCGTCGTATTCGAAGGACGCCGGGGTCACCGCCGACCCTTCCTGGCCGGCGTCGGCGCGGACGCAGAAGATGCGGCGGCGGTCGGCTTCCGCGGCCACCGCGGCGTTGACGGCGTCGTCGTCGGTCGCGGCCAGGACGTACCAGGCACCGTCGAGATCGTCGGTCTGGAATTCCCGCGAGATGAAGGTGATGCCGGTGCCGTCGGGGTTGTCGACGAGTGCTTCGACCACCGGGGTGGCAGCGGGCGCCACGACGTGGACGTCGGCGCCGCTGGCGATCAGCAGCGGCAGGCGGCGCTGGGCGACGCTGCCGCCACCCACGACCACGACCTTCTTGCCGGACAGATGCAGCCCCACGAGGTAGGCATGCTGGGACGTCATTTTGCTCCTCGCGTGCGCAGTATCACTCGGCGAGTTTAGTTGCCGCCGATACGAACCGACGCACCGAGTGCGGATGCGCGGCCGGATGGGTGTGCAGGTAGCCCGCGTGCACGCCGCCGCGGACGGCCCCGTCGTGCACGGTGGCCTGCCCAGCGCCCCGGAAAACCCAAGCCGGCGGCTGCTGCTCGGCGAATTCGACTGTGGTGCGGTGAAATTCGTGGCCGGTGACGCGCTCCCCCGCGGCGTGCATGCTGGAGTCGACCGTTGCCACGGCATCGCGGTAGCCCAGTGTCAGCCGTTCGGTGAAGCGCGCCGAGCCGGACAGCACGCCACACATTGGGTGCCCGTCGAGGTCGTCGACGAGGTACGTGAGCCCGGCACACTCGGCATGCACCGGCGCGCCGGAGGCCGCCAGCGCGGCAATCTGTTCGCGGACAACGGCATTGGCCGACAGTTCCGCGGTGAACTGCTCGGGGAAACCACCGGGTATGACGAGCGCCTGCGTGCCATCCGGCAGCGGGTCGCTGAGTGGGTCGAAGGCCACGACCTCGGCGCCGGCCATCTCGAGCAGCTCGGCGTGCTCGGCGTACCCGAAACTGAAGGCCTTGCCGGCGGCGAGCGCGACCGTTGCGGCCGGACCGGACTCCAGCTCAGGAGCCCACTGCGGTTCAAGAGTGCCGATCCCGGCACACCGGGCCACCGCCTCGATGTCGACGTGGCGGGCGACGAGCTCGGTCATGACGTCGACGGCCTCGTGCGCCCGGCGGCCGTGTTCGACGGCGGTGACCAGACCGAGATGCCGCGACGGAATCTCCAGCCCGCTGTTGCGCGGGATGGCGCCGAACACCGGGACGCCCGCCTGCTCGCAGGCCTGCCGCAAGACCTCCTCGTGCCGCGGCGAGCCGACCTTGTTGAGGATCACCCCGGCGATCCGCACAGCTCGGTCGAACGTCGAAAAGCCGTGCAGCAGAGCGGCAATGCTCTGGCTCTGTCCCCGGGCATCGACGACCAGCACCACCGGCGCGCCGAGCAGCCCGGCGACGTGGGCGGTCGACCCGGGCGCCGGCGACATCGCCTGCTCGGTGATGCGGCCGTCGAACAGGCCCATGACGCCCTCGATGACGGTGACGTCGGCGCCCGCACTGCCGTGCCGGTAGAGCGGACCGATCAGTTCGGCGCCGACGAGGACCGGGTCCAGGTTGCGGCCCGGCCGGCCGGTGGCCAGTGCGTGATAGCCCGGATCGATGAAGTCGGGGCCGACCTTCGCGGCGCTCACCGTGTGGCCGGCGCGGCGCAGGGCACCCATCAGGCCGGTGGCCACGGTGGTCTTGCCGCTACCCGACGCCGGCGCCGCGATCACGACCGCCGGGACGGGATTCGTGGTCACTTCGTCCCCGCGGGAGAACTCACCATTCGATGCCGCGCTGGCCCTTGCGGCCCGCGTCCATCGGGTGCTTGACCTTGGTCATCTCGGTCACCAGGTCGGCGGCGTCGAGGAGCTGCGGCGGGGCGTCGCGGCCGGTGATGACGACGTGTTGGGTGCCGGGACGCCGGGTCAGCGTCGACACCACCTCATCGATGTCGAGCCAGCCCCACTTGAGCGGGTAGGTGAACTCGTCCAGTACGTAGAAGTCGTGCTGCTCGGCGGCCAGCCGCCGCGAGATCTCGGCCCAGCCTTCGACGGCCGCAGCGGCATGGTCCTCGTCGGAGCCCTGCCGGCGCGTCCACGACCAGCCCGAGCCCATCTTGTGCCACTGCACCGGTCCCCCGACGCCCTGCTCGTCGTGCAGGCGGCCGAGCGTCTGGAATGCCGCTTCCTCGCCGACCTTCCACTTGGCGCTCTTGACGAACTGGAACACCGCGACGTCGAAGCCCTGGTTCCAGGCGCGCAGTGCCATCCCGAAGGCGGCGGTGGACTTTCCCTTGCCCGGGCCGGTGTGCACGGCCAGGATCGGCGCGTTGCGGCGCGCCCTGGTGGTCAGTCCGTCGTTGGGGACGACGAGCGGTTGTCCTTGTGGCATAACAGTTTCCTTACGCGGCGGCTTGCCCGGCCCGGACCACACGGGCCAGGTTGTCGGCGCGCAGCTGCGCCAGTTGCACGGCGGGCGCACCGAGCTGGCCGGCCAACTGCTGCGCCAATCCCAGTCGAATATAGGAGGTTTCGCAATCGACGACGACGGCGGCTGCGCCCTCGGCGACGAGGAGGCCGGCGGCGGTCCGGGTCCGGCCGAGTGGATCGGGGCCACCCGTGGCGCGGCCGTCGGTCAGCACGACCACCAGCGGACGACGGGCCCGGTCCCGGGTCTTCTCGCGCAGCACCACATCCCGCGCGGCCAGAAGCCCTTGCGCCAGCGGAGTTTTCCCGCCGGTGTCGAAACGGGCCAGGCGCCGGCTCGCGATGTGCACCGACGACGTCGGCGGCAACAGCAGGGCGGCCTCGGCGCCGCGGAAGGTGACGACGGCGACCTTGTCGCGGCGTTGGTAGGCATCACGCAGCAGGGACAGCGTCGCGCCACTGACCGCGGACATGCGGTCCCGCGCGGCCATGGAGCCCGACGCGTCGACCACGAAGATCACCAGATTGCCTTCGCGCCCTTCGCGAATCGCGTGGCGGACGTCGGTGGGGGCCACCTGCAGGCGTCCGGCCTGTGGCCTGCGGTCGGCCGCGGCGAGCAGCGTGCCGAACACATGCACGCCGTGTCCGGCCTGGGCGTCGTCAGTCGCCGAGATCGGGGTGCCGGTGCGGTTGCGCGCCCGCGACCGCCGGCCGGGAGCGCCCTCCCCCACGCCGGGCACCACCAGCGCCCGGGTCCGGAACGTCGCCGACGGCGGCGCACTGGGCCGCGACGCACTGCCGGGCCCGGCCGAGTTTCCTTGCGGCGCCGCCTCTTCCGAGCTGTCCGCGGAGACGCCGCCGCCCGGCGGATCGGATTCGGGATCCGGCTCCGGCTGAGATTGCGCTTCGGCTTCGGCCTGCGCCATGGCGTCGTCGAGCTGCTGCGGGTCCAGGCCCGGGTCGTCGAAGGGGTCGCGACGGCGCCGGTGCGGCAGCGCGAGTTCCGCGGCGACCCGGACGTCCTCCGCATCCACCGCGGACGCGCCGCGCCAGGCGGCGTGGGCGACGGCCGTGCGGGCCACCACCAGGTCGGCACGCATGCCGTCGACGTCGAACGCCGCGCACAGCGCCGCGATCCGGCGCAACTCGTTGTCCGGCAACAACACCGAGGACACCGCCGCGCGAGCCTTGGCGATGCGGCCCGCCAGCTCGGCGTCGTCGGCCGCGTAGCGCGCACCGAAACCCGCCGGGTCCGCTTCGTAGGACATGCGGCGCCGGATGACCTCGACCCGGACGTCGACGTCGCGCGACGCGTACACGTCGACCGTCAATCCGAAGCGGTCGAGCAACTGCGGGCGCAGCTCGCCCTCTTCGGGATTCATGGTGCCCACCAACATGAATCGGGCCTCGTGCGAATGCGAGACACCGTCGCGTTCGATGTGCACGCGGCCCATGGCGGCGGCGTCGAGCAGCACGTCGACCAGGTGGTCGTGCAGGAGGTTCACCTCGTCGACGTAGAGGACGCCGCCGTGCGCGCGGGCCAGCAGGCCCGGCGAGAAAGCGTGTTCGCCGTCCCGCAACACCTTCTGCAGATCGATCGAGCCGACGACGCGGTCCTCGGTCGCGCCGATCGGCAGCTCCACCAGCCGGGCGTCGGCGTCCACGGCCGCCAGCACCTCGGCAAGACCGCGTACCGCAGTCGATTTCGCGGTGCCCTTCTCGCCGCGGATCAGCACGCCACCGATATCGGGGCGCACCGCACAGAGCACCAGGGCAAGCCGCAGCCGGTCCTGCCCTACGAGCGCGCTGAAGGGATACGGTGCCGTGACCGCACTCACCGAGTCTCCGATCCGTGCCGGAGCATCGGCACATGGGGAATACCGTCGTCGAGGAATTCGTCACCGGCGCGGACGAATCCGTGCCGGGCGTACATGTCCTCGAGGTAGGTCTGGGCATCGATCCGGCAGGGGTAGCTGCCCACTTCGGCGAGTGCCGCCTGCATCAGCCGGGTGGTGTGGCCCTGACCGCGGTCGGCACGTTTGGTGCACACCCGGCCGATCCGGAACACCTTCTCGCCGCCGGGATGCTCTTCCATCAGTCGCAGCGTCGAAATGACTTGGCCATCAGGGTTTTCCAGCCAGAAGTGCCGCGTCTCGGCCAGCAGGTCGCGGCCGTCCAGTTCCGGGTACGGGCAGGCCTGTTCCACCACGAAGACTTCGACGCGCAACTTCAGCAGCTCGTACAGCGTTGCGGCGTCGAGATCCTTGGCCCAGCTACGCCTCGGTGTGGCGGTCATCCGGCCTCGAAGATCAAGCCGGCTGATCGAGCTTGAGCACCTTGGTCCCCCAGTCCCACACCTCGCGGTACAGCTTGGGTTCGCCGGACAGGTTGACGCCCAACGAGGGCACCATCTCCTTGAGCTTGGGCAGCCAGGCCTGGTAGCGGTCGCCGAAGCAGCGCTCCAGCACCTCGATCATGGCCGGCACCGCGGTGGACGCGCCCGGCGACGCACCGAGCAGACCGGCGATGCGGCCGTCCTCGGCGGTCAGGACCGTGGTGCCGAACTCCAGCACACCACCGATGCCCTTGCGGCGGATCACCTGCACACGCTGGCCCGCGATGTCCAGCTCCCAGTCGGAATCGACTGCGCTGGGGGCGAATTCGCGCAGCGAATCGACGCGCTCGCCTTCGCTGAGGGCCAGCTGCTCGAGCAGGTACTTCACCAGACCCAGTTCGGTGACGCCGACGCCGAGCATGGACGCGAGGTTGTTGGGCTTGACCGACAGCGGCAGGTCGGTGATCGAGCCCTGCTTGAGGAACTTCGGCGACCAGCCGGCGAACGGCCCGAACAGCAGCCAGGACTGGCCGTTGATGATGCGAGTGTCCAAGTGCGGCACCGACATCGGCGGGGCACCGACCGACGCCTGGCCGTACACCTTGGCCTGGTGCGCCGCCGTCAGGTCCTGGTTGTCGGTGCGCAGGAAGGCACCACCGACCGGGAACCCGCCGAAGCCCTTGGCCTCCGGGATACCGGCCTTCTGCAGCAGGTGCAGCGCGCCACCGCCGGCGCCCAGGAACACGAACTTGGCGTTGATCTTCTGCTTGTCGCCGGTGCGCCGGTTGAGCACGCTCAACTTCCAGCTGCCGTCGGACTGCTTGCTCAGGCCCGTCACCTCATGGCCGAACATGGTGGTCATGCCGCGCTGCGCGGCGAAGCCGATGAGCTGCTTGGACAGCGAACCGAAGTCGACGTCGGTACCGTCGGTGGTCCAGTTGAGCGCGACGGGCTCGGTGAAGTCGCGCTGCTCGGCCATGAACGGCAGCCGACGGGCGAACTCATCCTTGTCGTCGATGTACTCCATGGTCGAGAACAACGGGTTGGTGACCAGCGTCTCGCGCCGCTGGCGCAGGTAGTCGAGGTGCTCGGCACCGTGCACGAAGCTGACGTGCGGGATGGGGTTCAGGAAGCTCTTGACGTCCGGCAGCACCCCGTTCTCCACGGCGTACGCCCAGAACTGCCGCGTCACCTGGAACTGCTCGTTGACGCTGACGGCCTTCTTGATGTCGATGGTGCCGTCGGAGTTGCGCGGCGTGTAGTTGAGCTCACACAGCGCCGAGTGGCCGGTACCGGCGTTGTTCCAGGGATCGCTGCTCTCGGCAGCGGCACCGTCGAGGCGCTCGATCATGGTGATGGACCATTCGGGCTCCAGCAGCCGGATCAAGGCTCCGAGCGTGGCGCTCATGATGCCCGCGCCCACGAGGACGACGTCGGTCTGTGCGCTCTCAGCTACGTTTGCATTCGACACGTGATCGCTGTCCTTCGTACTCGGGTTACCCGCCGGTATTGACGGATGCTCGGTGCTCAAGGTTATCGCGCCGCAGTTCGCCGCCGACGCGCTATCTCCTCCCATTGACCATGATGTTCGTCGCAGTTAGGGTTGAGTACGTGACGCCGCAGGAGCCACAGGGACCACCCGACTGGCAACCGGACGTGCTGCCCGGGTACTGGCAGCAGACCATGGCACTGGGTACCGACCCCGACGGTGAGGGCGACCTGGTCGCCACCGTGGTGAGGCGCGGGCAGCCCGGGCGGGTCGCGCAGGCGGTCCTGGTCATTCATGGCTACACCGACTACTTCTTCCACACCGAGCTCGCCGATCACTTCGCGGCGCGCGGCATCGCGTTCTACGCGATAGACCTGCATAAATGCGGACGGTCGCGGCGGCCGGGGCAGACCCCGCATTTCACCACCCATCTGGCGTCCTACTACGACGAACTGCGCCAGGCCCTGCAACTGATCGCCGCCGATACCGCCGGCGCCAAGGTGTGCCTGTACGGCCACTCCGCGGGCGGACTGATCGCGACGTTGTTCGCCGACCGGCTCCGCCGTGACGGCGCGCCGGCCGCGCACCACGTCACCGGCCTGATCCTCAACAGCCCGTTCTTCGATCTGCACGGGCCGGCGGTCCTGCGCACGGCGCCGGTGTCGGGCACCCTGCGAGCGCTGGCCCGGTTCCGCAAGCTCGCGGTGATCCGGCAGCCGACCGAGGGCGGCTACGGCACCAGCCTGCACCGCGATCACGGCGGTGAGTTCGACTACAACCTGGACTGGAAACCGTTGGGCGGCTTCCCCGTCACCATCGGCTGGATCAACGCCATCCGGCGGGGACAACTGCAACTGCACCGCGGGCTGGACGTCGGGGTGCCGAACCTGATCCTGCGGTCGGACCACACGGTGGCCGAAACCACCACCGCGGCCGGGATGGAGCGCGGCGACGCGGTGCTCGACGTCAGCCAGATCGCGCGGTGGGCCGGCTGCGTCGGCAACCGCAGCACCATCGTCCCGGTCGCCGACGCCAAACACGATGTGTTCCTGTCGCTGCCGGGGCCCCGCGCCGTCGCGTTCGCCGAGCTGAACCACTGGCTCGACGGTTATCTACAATCCGCATCTCCCACAACGCAACACGAACAGGCCTGACGCCATGGAGCATTACGACCTGACCATCATCGGCACCGGTTCGGGCAACAGCGTGCTCGACGAGCGGTACGACGGCCTGAAGGTCGCGATCTGCGAGCAGGGCAAGTTCGGCGGCACGTGCCTGAACGTCGGCTGCATCCCGACCAAGATGTTCGTCTACGCCGCCGACGTGGCCCAGACCATCCGGCACAGCGCCACTTTCGGCGTCGACTCGCACATCGACGGGGTGCGCTGGCCGGACATCGTCGAGCGCGTCTTCGGCCGGATCGACCCGATCGCGGCCGGTGGCGAGGACTACCGCCGCGGCCTGCCGAACGTCACGGTCTACGGCAGCCACACCCGCTTCGGGCCGACGCTGCCCGACGGCACCTACACGTTGCGGACCGCCGACGGCGACGAATTCAGCTCCGACCGGGTGGTCATCGCCGCGGGCTCGCGCAGCTGGATTCCCCCGAACATCGCCGGCTCCGGTGTCCCCTACTTCACCAGCGACGACATCATGCGCATCCCGGCGCTGCCCGAGCATCTGGTGATCATCGGCGGCGGGTTCATCTCGGTGGAGTTCGCGCACGTGTTCTCGTCGCTCGGATCGAAGGTGACGATCGTCCTGCGTGGCGACCGGCTGCTGCGGCGCTGCGACGAGGAGATCTGCCGGCGGTTCAGCGCGGTGGTCGGCAAGAAATGGGACCTGCGGACGCAGGAGAACGTCGTCGGCGCCCAGCGCGACGGTGACGGCGTCGTGCTCGAGTTCGACGACGGCGAGACTCTGCGCGCCGACGCCCTGCTGGTTGCCACGGGCCGGGTGCCCAACGGCGACCTGCTCGATGTGCACTTGGCCGGGGTGGGTCTCGACGACGACGGCTACGTCGTCGTCGACGAGTTCCAGCGCACCACGGCGCGTGGGATTTTCGCGCTGGGTGACGTGTCGTCACGCCACCAGCTCAAGCACGTGGCCAACCACGAGGCGCGGACGGTGAAGGAGAACCTGCTGCGCGACTGGGACGGCGAGCTGGTGGCCAGCGACCACCGGTTCGTTCCCGCCGCGGTGTTCACCGATCCGCAGGTCGCGATGGTCGGCATGAACGAAGCCGAGGCGCGGGCAGCGGGTTTCGACGTCGTGGTCAAGGTGCAGGAGTACGGCGACACCGCGTACGGCTGGGCCATGGAAGACACGACGGGCATCGTCAAACTGATCGGCGAGCGCGGCACCGGACGGATTCTGGGCGCGCACCTGATGGGTTATCAGGCGTCGTCGTTGATTCAGCCCCTGATCCAGGCGATGTCGTTCGGGCAGACGGCGCAGGACGTGGCCCGCGGGCAGTACTGGATTCACCCGGCGCTGCCCGAGGTGATCGAAAACGCGCTGCTGGGCTTGAGCTAGCTGTCAGCCGGGCTGAGCCGGGCCGTCCACTTCTCCTCGATCCGGCCCCACCGCCACACCAGCAGTGCCACCACCCAGGTGACTACGAACAGCCCGACGATGCCGAATCCGACGGTGTTCAGGTCGATTTCGCCGATCCACGCCCAGACGCCGCCGGACCAGCCCAGCTCCTCGGCCAGCAGGCCCAGCAATTCGATGGTGCCGATCACCAGGGCCACCATGACCGACAGCCCGGTGATGGTGATGTTGTAGTAGACCTTGCGCACCGGCCGGGCCAGCGCCCAGCCGTACGCGACATTCATGAACGCGCCGTCGATGGTGTCCAGCAGGCTCATCCCGGCCGCGAAGAGCACCGGCAGACAAAGGATTGCGTACCACGGCAATCCGGCCGAGGCGCCGGTCCCGGCCAGCACCAGCAGCGCCACCTCGGTCGCCGTGTCGAAGCCGAGGCCGAACAGCGCGCCCAGCGGATACATCTGCCACGGCTTGCTGATGGCGCGGGTGAACCGGCGCAGGATGCGGTTCATGAACCCGCGGTTGTTGAGTTGATGTTCGAGTGCGGCCTCGTCGTACTCACCGCGGCGCATCCGCATGAACACCTGCAGGATGCCCACCAGGACAACGACATTGATGGCCGCGATCAGGTACAGGAAGAAGCCCGAGACGCCGGCGCCGATGAGCCCGGTGTACCGGTGCAGCATCGACGAATCGTCCTGCAGCGGACCGACGATCGACGTGATGCCCAGCGACAGCAGCAGGGCCAGGCCGAACACGATGGTCGAATGCCCGAGCGAGAAGAAGAATCCGACGCTGAGCGGCCGGCTGCCACTGCGGCCGTGCGGGGCAACGGCGTTGTCCGCCATGAGCTTGCGGGTGGTGTTGTCGATGGCGGCGATGTGGTCGGCATCGAACGCGTGCCGCAGGCCCAGGGTGTACGCGGTGAGTCCGATCCCGATGCCGAGCGCCGTCCCGCCGACGGTGTGGTGCTCGGGTACGGCGACGAGGATCAGGGTCCCCCAGCCGATGACGTGCAGTGCGGCGATGACGCCGAACATCGCCGCCAGTCGCCCCCAATCCTGACCGGACAACGAAAGCCGCATGCGGTTCAGTCTCCCTCAGCCCAGCAGTTCGCGTATGTCGGAGGCGGTAATTGCGGTGCCGAACATGTCACCGTCGTCGATCACGGCGGCGAACAGCGCGCGCTTGCGCTCCTGCAGCGCGATCACCTTTTCCTCGATCGTGTTCTCGGACACCAGCCGATAGACGTTCACCGGGCGCTGCTGGCCGATGCGGTGCGCCCGGTCGACGGCCTGCGCTTCGGCGGCCGGGCTCCACCACGGGTCGCACAGGAAGCAGTAGTCGGCGGCGGTGAGGTTCAGTCCGAAACCGCCGGCTTTGAGACTGATCAGGAACACCTTGGTCCGGCCGGCGCTGAAGTCGTCGATGGCCTGCGCCCGGGCCCGCGCGTCCACCGACCCGTCCAGGTAGCTGTACTCGATCCCGGCCGCGTCCAGGCGGTCGCGCAGGATCGCCAGAAAACCGGTGAACTGGCTGAACACCAGCGCACTGTGATCCTCGGCGACCAGCTGGTCCAGTTGTTCGATCAGGAAGTCCACCTTGGTGGACCCGGCTTCCATGGTCTCGGCATCGACGAGCCCGGGATGCAGGCTGAGCTGCCGCAACAGCGTGAGAGACCGGAAGATCTGGAAGCGGTTCTTCTCCCACTCCCCCAGCAGGCCGAGCACCTTCTGCCGCTCGCGCGCCAGCCGGGTGTCGTAGATCTTGCGGTGTCTGGCCGACAGTTCGATGGCCAGCATCTGCTCCTGCTTGGGCGGCAGCTCCTTGACGACCTGATCCTTGGTGCGGCGCAACAACACCGGCTTGATGCGCCGCCGCAGCAGCGCCAGCCGTCCGGGCTCGCCGTCGGACTCGATGGGCTTACGGAAGTAGCGCTCGAAAATCTTCGGGCTGGGGAACAGACCGGGCACCGTGATCGACAGCAGCGACCACAGCTCCATCAGGTTGTTCTCCATCGGCGTGCCGGTGATGGCCAGTTTGAACGGCGCATCGAGACGACGCGCGCACTGGTGCGTCTTGCTGTGATGATTCTTGACGAATTGCGCCTCGTCGAGAATCATTCCGGCCCAAGCGATTTCCCGATACCGGTCGTTGTCGATCCGCAGCAGCGTGTAGGTCGTGACGACGATGTCGGCCGCGGCGACCTGCTCGGCGATGGGCACCGCGCCGCGGGCCTCGGTACTCGAGACGACGACGGTGGTGAGCCCGGGCGCGAATTTCGCACACTCCGCCGCCCAGTTGGATGCCACGCTGGTCGGCGCGACGACGAGAAACTTGCCCGCGCCCTGCTCGACGGCGCGACTGATCAGGGCCAGGGTCTGCACCGTCTTGCCGAGACCCATGTCGTCGCCCAGCACACCGCCGAGTCCGTTGTCCCACAGGAACGCCAGCCAATTGAGCCCGTCGCGCTGATAGTCGCGCAGCTCGGCCTGCAGTCCGGCCGGCGTGGACACCGAAACCGGCGGCTGCGCCGCGGCCAGCCGCGCCATGTTGTCGCGCCACTGCGCCAGTTCCCGGTCGACGACGCCGAGGCCCAGCAGCTCGTCCCACAATGTCGCGTTCAGCGACGACGCGTTGACCCGGTCGCCGTCGAGCTCCCCCAGCGCCTGGGCCTCTTCGATCAGGGCCCGGAGCTTGAGCAGTTCGGGGGTGTCGAGCCGGAAGTAGACGCCGTTCGACAGCAGCATGTGGGTGGCACCGGACGCCAGTTCGGCGATGACGGCCGACAGCGCGACGGGGTAACCGTCGACATCGATGGTGATGTGCAGGTCGAACCAGTCCTGCGCCGGCGCCTCGTCGGAGGACGCGGTACCGAACCCCAGTTGCGCGCCGGCGACCGAGCGCCGGAATGCCGCGGCCCGCTCGTCGATCTCGACGATCAGCTGTTCGTATCCGGCGAGCTGCGGCAGCACCTCGTGGCACAGCACCGCGATCTGCGGCAGGGACAGCCGGCGCGAAAGCAGCAGCGAGGCCAGCGGGTCCTCCTGCGCCGACAGTCCCGAAATCAGTTCCAGCGCGGGCGCGATGGCCCGCCACATCGCATCCTCGGCGGCGTTGTCCCGGATGCCGCTCGTGCGGGTAACGCCCGCCGCGTCGAACTCCTGGCGCCGCCCGTTCACCTCGTACCGGGTGCGCCACTTCACGCGGCCGTCAACCTCGTCGACCGTGATGCTCAGCACGGGCAACGGCCCCACGATGTCCGGTTCGGCGAACAGACCCTCCGGCATGTCGACGGGCACCGTCCGGCGCAGCTGCGGCAGCACGTCCGTCGCGAACTCCGAGAGCGCCTCGGGCGGAATCTGTACCTTCTCGTCGTTCGCGATCAACTTGAGCAGTGTGGGACCGGGTACCGGCGCGAAAGCCCCGAGATGCAGGATGCCGTCCACCAATTGATGGATGCCGTGGGGTGTGGGTGCGCCCACGAGTCCGACGCCTTCGGGCGCCCGCGGCTCGCCGTCGACGACGAGCACCGTCGACATCTGCGCACCGCCGGTGTCGGAGACGGTGAAGTCCAGCCGCAACTGGACGTCCTTGGCGAGCTCCACCGCCCGGATGCCCGCTCCCGGGATGAGCGTGACGCCGGCCTCGACCGCTGTGTCGAGATCGTTCCAAAAGCTCTGTCCCACAGCGGAAAGCACCAACTGGTCGCTGCTGTACGGATAGTAGCCGGGGACGGCGAGCACCAGCGCCCGCAGCGCGTTGTACTGCTGCCGGTCGAACTCGCCCGGGTCGGCGGTGTCGAACAGACGCCGCCAGCTGATCCCGCTCTTGATCCAGTTTCCGCGCTTGCCGACCGTCAACGTCCGGAGCGTCGCGATGGGCGTCGTGTGATACCGGCCCGCCGGCAGCATCCCGAACTCGAGCGCCAACGGCTTACCGGCGGCGTCGGTATCGGCATCGGTCATCTCGTGCAACAGCGAACCCAGCACCACTTGCCAGCGTTGCGGGGCCGTCCGGTCAGGTGCGCTCGGGATCGCCGCCAACAGCAGCGCGACGGCATGCTTGCAGTAGCGCCCCACCGGGCAGGTGCAGACCGTGTACTCGATCTCCAGGCCGGTGCGGGGACCCGACAACGCCACTTCGACGTCGTAGTACTCGGACTTCGAACCCAGGCACGAGCCGGTGAGCGTCCCGTCGACGGCGTCGTACCGAGCAGCGACCACCCGACCCTGGTTCGCGTAGGTCTCGCCGCGCGCCAGCGTCTGGGCGTTGAAGGCGCGAAGCACCTCGTGGGGCGCGAGCGCCAGCCCGGCCGTCGAGTCCGTGCCTTCCATGTCGTCACGATAACGGCCGGGACCGACAGGGGCAGTTCCCGTCGCTCCGCTCGCCCCTAGCGGCAGTTCCCGTCGCTTCGCTCGCCCCTAGCGGCAGTTCCCGTCGCTTCGCTCGCCCCTAGTGGGCGGTCACCAGGTACTGCTGCGCAGCACGATCTCGTTCGCCACCTGGGCGGTGAACTCCTCGGCACTGCGCCGGCCCATCAGCTCCGACAGCCGGAACTCGCCGTAGATGAAGCGTTGTCCGGCCTGCGCCCGCGCCCGGGCATCGGCGCTGGTTACGACGACGGTGGTGTTGATCTCCACCGGCGGGCACCCGTCGCCCGCTGCCCCGTCGGCGCGCGGATGGCTACCGTCGACGGCCACCAGGGCGGTGAACCGGTCCAGCCGCGTGGCCGCCAGCCGCCAGGCCAGCTCGCCCGCGCTGCGGTCGGCGAACAACAACGCCCACTTCACCCCGAGCGTATCCAGTATGCCGACAACCGAATTCACGGTCAGCCGGTCGTCGGCCTCGATCACCACGGTGCGCAGCGAAGCGGTGTGGAGCAACTCGCACAGGGCGCCCGTCGCCTGCTTGGTCGTGAGCATGACGACTGTCGTGGCGGCGTCGGGGCCAGACACGTCGACGGTGGCGCCGAAACCGTCGACGGTCGGGATGATTGGCATGACGCCACCGTAGCGAACGTAACCGGACCGCAGGTACCGATATTCAGCAGCCGCCACCACCGCCGCCTCCGCAGCCACCGCCGCCCCCGCAACCTCCACCACCGCAGCCGCCGCCCCCGCCGCAGCCGCTCGAGCCACCGCTGTCCGAGAATCCGGCGCCCCACCCGCCGTCGGAACCCGCGCCCACGCCATAGGCCGCAGCACCACGGCGGCCCGCACCACGGCGGCGCGCTGCACGACGGCGGCGCGAGCGCCAGGCCGCGAAGATGTGCATTCCGAGGATGGACCCGACGACCAAAAGGGACACGATCATCGGCACCCACGAAGAATCACTGTCGGCGGTGTCCGCCATTCCGATTTCGGCTACGACGCTGACAACGTTCATGGTTTCGTCCGCTCTCTTGCCGCTCAGGCCGTCGGCCGCGAGTACAGCGTGTCCGTCATGACGACGACATCGCAGGAATGGCCGGCCAGTGCCACGGCGAACGTGAATTCAGTTGGGCTCCACCCGGACCCGAGGGAACCGAAAGCAACGAGTACGCCGGCCACGACGGCGACCGTCGCCTGGGCGAAATAGGTGTTCGGGTACATCGTGACCTCCTCAGGTCTGTTGGTGAGCACATGGTTTCCGCGCACCGGGTCCACCGGAATACTCCGCGGCGCGCGCCGGGCCTTTCCTTGCACGATCCTCAGATTCACTGCGAAATCAGCGGGTTCACCGAGCCCGCGCCCTACCATCGGCCCATGCGCGTGCTGCTCGTCGAGGACGATCAGGGGGTCGCCGCTGCGCTGGTCGAGCTGCTGGAACAGACGGGGCTCACCGTCACCCACACCACCCGCGGCGACGACGCGCTCAATCGCGTCAAGGGCTGCGACCTGGTGTTACTGGATCTGGGCCTGCCCGACATGGACGGGCTGGACGTCCTTCGCACACTGCGCCGGGCATCGACCGCGCCGGTCATCATCATGACGGCACGCGACAGCGACGGCGCCGTGGTGCTGGGGCTGCGCGCCGGGGCCGACGACTACCTGGTCAAGCCCGTCCGAAAGGCGGTGCTGCTGGCCCGGATCGAGGCCGTCATGCGGCGAGTGCAGCGCAGCACCGGTCCCGTCGCGCGCCCGCCCGTGGTGGCCGGGCCGGTGACCATCGATCGCGACCGGCACGAGGTGACCGTGGCCGGCCAGACACAGGCGCTGACCAAGACCGAGTACCAGATTCTGGCCACGCTGGCTGCCCGTCAGGGTGAGGCGGTCAGCCGTGAAGAGGTGATGCTCGAGTGCTGGGGCACCGCGGTGGTGGGCCGCTCCCGGTCCCTGGATTTCTTCGTGGGCCAGATTCGGTCCAAGCTGGCCGGAATACCGCTGCACACCGTGCGTGGCTTCGGTTACCGGTTGGATCACTGACGTGGGTCTGCGGGTTCGTGCGCTGCTGATGACGCTGCTGCTCATCGCGACGGCGGCGTTGGCGATCCCGCTTGCCCTGAGCCTGGCCGACCACCGCACCAACGTGCTGCACACCGAACGCGAGCGGCAACTGACGACGCTGGCCGACGTCGCTGCCAGCGCGGGCGCACTCGACACCGAACTGGTCGAGCGTTACCACCGGGTGTACGGCGAAGGCGTGCTGATCGTCGACGCGGACGGCCGGACGCTCGCCGCCGCCGGGTTGTCGGTCACCGATCCCGGGGTGACGACGGCCGCCGAGCGCGCGCTGTCCGACGCTCCCGCCGCACCGCGGAGCCGGATCATGCCGTGGGACCGGCGACCGATGCTGCAGGCCAAGGGAATTCGGCGCAACGGCGAGCTGGTCGGAGCGGTGGTCCTGGGCGTCGACCCGGCCACCGCCGCACACGACATCACCGTGGACTGGTTGTGGATCGCGGCGGGCTGCATCGTGTTGCTCGGGGTTGCGGCCGTCACCGCGCAGAGCGTGACCCGGTGGGTGCTGCGGCCGCTGGTCGGGCTGGAGCGGGCCGTCGAGGACATGGCCGGCGGCATCGCCGGCCAGCCGGCTCACGTGTCGGGACCGCCTGAGCTGCGGCGCTTCACGTCGGCGTTCAACGCCATGGCGCAGGCGGTGCACGCCTCGCTCGATCATCAACGCCGGCTGATCGCCGACGCCTCCCACCAGTTGCGCAACCCACTGGCCGCAGTGCGGCTGCGCGCCGACACCCTCGAAGACCACGTCGCCGCATCGGGGCGCCCGACCTACGACTCGATGTCGGCGGAGCTGGACCGGTTGGAGAACCTGCTGGCCCAGTTGCTCCGCCTGGCGCGCGCCGAGGAGGCCAGCCACAGCCACCGTTCCGGTCTGGTTGCGGCAGTGCATGATTCGACAGATCTGGACAGCGTCGTCGAGCAGCGGCTGGACTTCTGGCAGACCAACGCAGACGCCGATGACCAGCGGCTGCGCTTCGAGACCGCCCACCCCCACCTCGCCGTCCGGATGCCGCGCCACGATGTCGAGCAACTCTTGGACATCGCACTGGACAACGCCTTGCGCTACTCCGGTACGGGCACCACCGTCACCGTGTCGACGGTGCCCACCGACGCCGGCATCGATCTCACCGTCAGCGACAACGGCCCCGGCCTACCCGCCGACACCGTCGCGCGGGCGGCCACCCGGTTCTGGCGCGGGCACGACGACAGCCAGGGCACCGGCCTCGGCCTGGCCATCGCCACCGAAATCGCCGCCGCACACGGCGGATCGGCATCGGTCGAGCGGTCCCCCGACGGCGGTCTCGCGGTCCGCTATCACCTGCCGGCGAGCACATCATGACCCTGACCCGGCGCGCGTTCCTCGCCTCCTCCGCCGCTGCGGTCGCCGCGGCCTGCCTGCCGAACAACACCCAGGGCACCATTCGGCTGGCCGCCGGGGATCGCGGCGGCCTGTATCTGGCGGTGGGCGAGATCTTCGCCCAGCGCCTACGGGTTCGGTATCCCGGCATCACGGTCACCGTGATGCCCACCGCCGGCAGCGTCGACAATCTCGAGCTCCTGCGGTCGGGCCAGGCGGACATGGCACTCGCGCAGGCCGACGTGGTCGAGCAGCAGTTGCGAGCCCGGCCGGCCACCGATGTCCCGCCTGCGGTCGCGCGAGTCTACGAGAACTATCTGCAGCTGGTCGTCCCCGACCACTCCGCCATCCGGCAGGTGAATGACCTTGCCGGACTGACGGTTTCCACCGGACCGTCCGGCTCCGGCGTCGCGGCCATCACCACGGTGCTGTTTCGCGCGGCGAACCTGGCCGACCGGGTCCGGCGGGTCGACCTGCGCCTGAACGATGCGGTGGCCGCCCTCGGCAACCACACCATCGACGCGCTGGTCTGGTCCGGCGGCATCCCCACACCCGCCATCGCCGAGCTCGACAAGACGCTGCCGCTGCGCATCCTGGACCTGACGCCGTGGGTCGCACCGATGACGGAACTGGCGTCCTATCCCTACCTGCTCCTGCGGGCGCCGATCGGCGCCTATGTGCCGTCCAGCGTGTACACCATCGGCTCCCCCGATCTGCTGCTGTGCCGGCCCGGCCTGCCGAACGCGCTGGCGGCGGCCGCGGTCGATGTCTTGGCGAACGACGCGACGCAGCTCATGCCGCCGGAAGTCCGCGGGTTGCAGTACCTGCAGCCGCCGTCGATGATCCAGACCGGCCGAATCCCGTTGCACCCCGGCGCCATCGAGGAATACCGCATCCTGCACGGCTGAGCGCGGGCCGAAACATCGCCGTAACGCCAGGACCCGTTGGCCAGCGCGAAACCCGGACTGACCCTATTGTTCTTCAACATCCGGGGGCGCCTAAGGAGGCCACAGTGCCAGAAGGACACGAAGCACTTACCGAAGACGAGCTGCTACTGGCCAAGCTCGGATACAGCCAGGAACTGCAGCGCTCCTGGTCCGGGTTCAGCAATTTCGCCATCTCGTTCTCGATCATCTCCATCCTCTCGGGGTGCTTCACCTCGTTCGGGCTGGGCTGGAACAACGGCGGACCGGCCGCGATCGCCTGGGGCTGGCCGATCGTCGCGGCATTCATCCTCGTCATCGGCCTCTGTATGTCCGAACTGGTGTCGGCCTTCCCTACCTCCGGCGGAATCTATTGGTGGGCAGCAAAACTCGGCGGCGCGAAAGCCGGCTTCTACGCCGGCTGGCTCAACCTCATCGGACTGGTGGCCATCCTCGCGTCCGTGGCCTACGGCTGCGCGACGTTCATCGACCTCACCTTGGGCACTCTCAGCGCCGATTGGCTGGCGGGATACAGCCTCACCCGGACCTTCGTCATCTTCGTTGCGATCCTGGGCATCTCGGCGCTGATCAACATCTTCTCCAGCCATCTGCTGGCGATCATCAACAACGTCTCCGTATGGTGGCACGTCTTCGGCGCGGCCGCGGTCATCGGCATCCTGATCTTCGTACCGACTCACCACGCGAGTTTCTCGGACGTCTTCGCCAAGACGATCAACAACAGCGGCATGTTCGGCGGCGCCACCTCGGGCGCCGGTTGGCTGTTGGTGGTGCTGCCGATCTCGGTGATCCTCACGCAGTACACGATCACCGGCTACGACGCGTCGGCACACCTGTCGGAGGAAACCAAGAGCGCGGCGGGTGCGGCCGCCAAGGGCATCTGGCGGTCCATCTTCTACTCGGCCGTCGGCGGCTGGATCCTCTTGCTGGCCTTCCTGTTTGCCGTCCAGGATTCCGACGCGGTATCCAAGGGCGGCGGCGCGGTGGCCGCCATCTTCAACCAGGCCATGAGTTCGAACTGGGCGACGGCAGTGCTGTTCATCTCGACAGCCGGCCAGTTCTTCTGCGCCGTCGCCTGCCAGACCAGCGCATCCCGGATGCTGTTCGCGTTCAGCCGGGACCGCGCGGTGCCCGGCCATCGGTGGTGGTCGGAGGTCAACAAGCACCGGGTGCCGACACACAGCGTCACGATCACCGCGGTCGTGGCCGCCGCACTCACCCTGCCGGCCCTGGTCAAGGTCGACATCAACGGCACGCCCACACCGGTGGCGTTCTACGCCGTCGTCTCCATCGGGGTCGTCGGGGTCTACCTGTGCTTCGCGGTGCCGATCTACTACCGCTGGCGTGCCGGCGATGAATTCCAAACGGGCAGTTGGAATCTGCGCGGCCACCATCGCTGGATGGCGCCGGTGGCGCTGGCCGAGATCACGATCACCTCGATCATCGCGATGTTCCCGACATCCCTCGGCGGCGTGCCGTGGGACCCGAGCTTCGAGTGGAAGTTCGTGAACTACACGCCGTTGCTGGTCGGTGGTGTCCTGGTCTTGCTCTACATCTACTGGCACGTGTCGGTGAAGAACTGGTTCACCGGCCCCATCAAGCAGGTCGAGGAGCCGATAGAACCGACGGCGCCGACAGCACCGGCAGAGCCCGTGGGCGAACCGAGCTGATCACGCGAGCAGGCTGCCGGTGATCACCGGCCGGGCCGGCGCACCGGACTCGACGAGCTTCAGCACCGCGTCGACATCCACATGTGCGGCAAGCAGATCGGCCATCACGTCGAGTTGCGCGTCGCGCAACGCAGCGACGTTCACGTCGTCGGCCACGACGAACCCGTCCTTGCCACAGCCCGTGGCGACCTCGGTGAGCCAGGCCCGCCGCACGGCGTCGTTGTCGAGCAGCCCGTGCCAGTGGGTGCCGTACACCTGACCCCGCCGGATACCGACCCCCAGCCAGTCCAGCTCGGCGCATCGCGCGACCCGGCCGTGGTGAATCTCGTAGCCGTACAACGGGGTGTCCCAGTGTTTCAGGGTCTTGTCGGCGTCGAACTCGATGTCGGCATCCAGCAGACCCAGTCCGGGCACCCGGCCCGCAGCGGACTCGACGGTGTCGTGGATCGTCGTGCACAGCATCTGGAACCCGCCGCAGACGCCGAGCACCGCATGCCCCGACCGGGCATGCGCGACAACGGCTTCGGCGAGTCCACGGTCGCGCAACCAGTTCAGATCGGAGACCGTCGCCTTGCTGCCGGGCAGCACCACCACATCGGCGTCGGCCAGCTCGGCCGCGGTGTCGACCCAGCGGACGTGCACCCCCGGCTCGCACGCAAGGGCCTCGACGTCGGTGGAGTTCGAGATGCGGGGCAGACGCACGGCGGCCACGGTCAGGACATCCCGGCCGCGCGGCGCCGTCGGCCGGCCCAGCTGCCCGCGTGGCGTGACCGACAGCGAGTCCTCGGCGTCGAGCCACAGGTCGTCGGAATACGGGATCACGCCGTAGGTCGGGCGGCCGGTGAGCGACTCCAGTTGTCGCAGGCCGGGTTCCAGCAGCGCCGGGTCGCCCCGGAACTTGTTGACTAGGAATCCCGCGATCAGTTTCTGGTCCGCGGGTTCGAGTACCGCCACCGTGCCGTACAGGTGCGCCAGCAGCCCGCCGCGGTCGATGTCGCCGACGACGACCACCGGCAGGTTCGCGGCGCGGGCCAGGCCCATGTTGGCCACGTCGGTGGCGCGCAGGTTGATCTCGGCGGGCGAGCCGGCGCCTTCGCAGATCACCACATCGAATTCGCTTCGCAGCGCGGCCAATTCGTCGGCCACGACGCCGGCCAGCTGCGTCCGGCGGGTGAAGTAGTCCCCCGCCGCCACCGTGCCGGCGACGACGCCGCGCACCACGAGTTGTGACGTCCGGTCCCCGCCCGGCTTGAGCAGGACCGGGTTGAACCGCACGCTCGGCGCCAGCCCGGCCGCCCGGGCCTGCATCGCCTGGGCGCGCCCGATCTCGCCGCCCTCGACCGTGACGGCCGAGTTGTTGGACATGTTCTGGGCCTTGAACGGCGCGACCCGCACGCCCTTGCGGGTCAGCAGCCGGCACAGCCCGGCCACCACCATCGACTTACCGGCGTCCGATGTGGTGCCGGCGACCAGCAGAGCCCCGCCGGTCACATCACGGCAGGGTCAGGATTTCGGCGCCGTCGTCGGTCACCACGAGGGTGTGCTCGAACTGCGCCGTCCACTTCTTGTCCACGGTCGCGACGGTCCAGTCGTCGTCCCAGATCTCGTAGTCCAGCGAGCCGAGGTTGATCATCGGCTCGATGGTGAAGGTCATGCCCGGCTCCAGCACGGTGTCGACCTCGGGCTTGTCGTAGTGCAGCACGATCAGGCCGTTGTGGAACGTCTCGCCGATGCCGTGCCCGGTGAAGTCGCGAACGACGTTGTAGCCGAATCGGTTTGCGTACGACTCGATGACGCGGCCGATCACCGACAGCTGCCGCCCCGGCTTGACGGCCTTGATGGCCCGCATGGTGGCTTCGTGGGTGCGCTCGACCAGCAGGCGGTGCTCCTCGGACACGTCGCCGGCCAGGAACGTGGCGTTGGTGTCGCCGTGCACGCCGTCCTTGTAGGCGGTGACGTCGATGTTGACGATGTCACCGTCCTCGATCACCGTCGAATCGGGGATGCCGTGGCAGATGATCTCGTTCAGCGAGGTGCAGCAGGACTTGGGAAAACCCTTGTAGCCCAGCGTCGACGGGTAGGCGCCGTGGTCGAGCATGTACTCGTGCGCCACCCGGTCCAGGTGGTCGGTCGTGACGCCGGGTGCGACGGCCTTGCCGGCCTCGGCGAGCGCCTGGGCCGCGATGCGGCCGGCGACGCGCATCTTCTCGATCACCTCGGGCGTCTGCACCCAGGGCTCGCTGCCTTCGCGCACCGTCGGCTTCCACGCGTACTCGGGGCGCGGGATCGACTTGGGCACCGGCAGGGTCGGAGACACCTCGCCGGGGCGAAGCGCGGTTCGAACAGACATCGTCCCAGCTTAGCGAGCGCCGGAGTTATCGGTCGCCGCGGCCGAACCACGTCCGGCGCGGCCCGCGGATATCGACCGACCCGAAGACCACCCGCCCGGTGAGGATGACGTGCGGGGTGCCGTCGGCGGGCGCGTCCTTGCGATGGTCGGTGGCACTGCCGACCGCCACCTCGACGTCGTCGATGGAGGCGCTGGCGCCCTCGGGCAGCCGGAGATCCAGAGAGCTGAACTTGAGATCGAGTTCGATGACCACGATGGGCCCGCCGAACCGGGCCCGGGTCAGGTCCAGGTCGATCGAGCCGACGCGGCGGACCAGCGCTAGCCGGGTCGGCACGACCCACTCACCCTGCCGCTTGAGCGACCCCATGACACCGCGAAGCTCGACGCGGTCGGCCGAGCCGGTCACGATCGCGTTGGGCGCGGGCAGGTCGCCGACCAGTACCGCCAGCTCGCCCTGCTGACGGGCAAGAGCGACCAGCGCGGACCGCTCGGAGAACTCGTCCATGTCGATGAGCCCCAGGGCCACCGCGTTGTGCAGCCGCCGGAGCGTGCCGTTGCGGTCGGCGTCGGAGACGCGCAGGACCGCGATCTCGTCGCTGTTGGTCACCCAAACAGGCTACTCATGTCAGGGGCTTCGGTCAGGCCAGGTAATCGGGCGGCAGGCCCTTGAACATGTCCCGGCACATCCGGACCGCCGTCTCCGACCCGCCACCGCCGACGATGAGGGCCGCGAAGGCCATGTCACCGCGGTAGCCGGCGAACCAGGCGTGCGAACCACCCTGGAACTCGGCTTCCCCGGTCTTGCCGCGCACGTCGCCGCTGCCGCGCAGATCCTTGGCTGTGCCGTTGGTCACCACCAGCTGCATCATGGGCCGTAGACCGTCGACCATCTTGGGCGTGATCGGCGCCGTATTGCCGGAGACGGTGGTCGGGCGGCCTTCGATCAGCCGCGGGAGCGGGGTCTTTCCGGCCGCGACCGTCGCCGCCGCCAGTGCCATGCCGAACGGGCTGACCACCACCTTGCCCTGGCCGAAGCCGTCCTCGGTGCGCTCGGCCAGGTTCACGGTGGGCGGCACCTTCCCGGTGACGGTGTCGATGCCGGCGACCTGGTAGTCGGCGCCGATGCCGTACTGCGCGGCCGCGTTCGTCAGGGCGCGCGGCGGCATCCGGCTGGCCAGTTCGGCGAAGGTCGTGTTGCACGAGTTCGCGAAGGCCCTCGACATCGGGACGACGCCGAGGTCGAACCGGTCGTAGTTCGGGATGGTGCGATGCCCGATGTCGATGGTGCCGGGGCAGCCGAGCAGCGTGTTGGGCCCGGCCATGTCGGTCTCGATGGCAGCGCCGGCGGTGACCATCTTGAACGTCGACCCGGGCGGGTAGAGGCCCATGGTGGCGGTGGGGCCGTCGGCGTCGGCGGCCGCGTTCTGGGCCACGGCCAGGATTTCGCCGGTCGACGGCTTGATGGCGACGATCATCGCCTTGCGGCCCACCATGTTCACCGCATCCTGGGCCGCGTTCTGCACGTTGCGGTCCAGGCTGATGGTGATCGACGGGGCCGGCTTACCCGGGACCTCGTTCAGGACGTCGATGTCGGCGCCGTTCTGGTTGACGCTGACGACGCGCCAACCCGGCTGGCCGACCAGCTGATCGGCGACCTGCTTCTTGACCTCGGTGACGATGGCCGGCGCGAATCGGGGATCGGTGGGGACCATCTCCGGCTGCGGGGTGATCACCACACCGGGCAGATGGCCGAGCAACCCCGACACCTTGTCGTTGTCCTCGCGGCGCAGGGTGATCAGGTTGAGCGGTCCGGTGGACGAGCTGGCCTGTTCGGCGAGCCGCTGGGCGTCCATGGTGTTGTCGAACTGCCGCAGCACGTCGGCGACCACGCGGGAGGTCCGCATCAGCTCGCCCGCCGCGGACCGGGCGTTCAGCGCGTAGTTGTAGTGGTACCCCGGTACCAGAACGTTCGTGCCGCCGAGCTCGTTGACCGAGGCGCGGATCGGCTGGTCGGCGCGCAGCTGAAAGCTCTGGTGCTCCCCCAGGTTGGGATGCAAATCCGTGCTGCCCCAACGGACTTGCCACCGGCCGTCCTGCCGGATCATGTTGAGCTGTCCGGTGTAGGCCCAGGTGCGATCCTTGGGCAGGTGCCAGGTGTACCGGTAGGTGATCTTGCCGGTGTCCTGGGTGTACTTGGAGCCGAGCACCTGCGCGTCGAGCTTGGTTGCCTGCAGGCCGGACCAGGCCTGGTTGATCGCGGTGCGGGCCTCGTTGGGCTTGTCGGACAGGTCGGCGGCGGCACCGGTGTCGCCGCGGCCGAGCGCGGCGAAGAACGCCTGCGCGGTGGGCTCGGGGCCGTTGGGCTTCGGGGTGCAGGCCGTCATCGCTCCTGCGACCGCCACCACCGACAACAACGCGGCCGAGCGTGAAACGGATGATGTGTGCGTTGCCATTGGGGCTGATGTTAGAAGTGTGACCAGCCCGTGGCATGGAGGCACACCGAGATACAACCGTGACAGTTTTGTGAGCTACGTCGGATTGCGAGCCTTGCCGGCCCCCGGCGGGCGACCTCGAGATCGACGTTCCACACCGCCCGGCCGGCGTGTCGCGTGCCCAACGCGCATGTCGGGCGCGAAAACGTCAGTCCAGCAACACGGTGGCGTACGTACCCAGCTGGCTGAACCCGATACGCCGGTAGATCGCCCGAGCCGGGGCGTTGAAATCGTTGACGTAGAGGCTGGGCGTCCGGCCGCTGCGCAGCACCGCCGACGCCAAGCTTGCCGTGCCGGCGGCACCGAGACCGCGGCCACGCCAGTCCGGGTGTACCCACACACCCTGGATCTGACCGACCCGCGACGTCTGGGCGCCGATCTCCGCCTTGAACACGACCTGGCCGTCCTCGAACCGCGCCCAGGCCCGGCCCGCGGCGATCAGCCCCGCCAGCCGGCGGCGGTAGCCGCGGCCGCCGTCGCCCATCCGCGGGTCGACACCCACCTCACCGATGAACATGTCCACTGCCGCAACGACATACGCGTCCAGCTCGTCCATCCGGACCGGGCGCACCGCCGGGTCGACGGGGCACTGCGGAGCGTCGGACAGCGTCAGCAGCGGCTGGCAGTCCCGCACCTCGCGGGCCGGTCCCCACACCTGGGCCAGCTGCTGCCACATGGGCAGTACCAGCTCGGCGCGGCCCACGAGCGACGAACACCGCCGCGGCGCGCTCATGACCTTGTCGGCGAACACCATCATGTCGGCCGCGGTGCCCCGCATCGGGATCAGGTTCACCCCGGCGAAGCACAGCGACTCGGCGGGCCGGCTACGCGTCCACAGCTCACCGCCGATGGCCACCGGATCGAGGCCGTGGTCGCCGACGCGGGCAGCCACCATGCAGGTGCCGACCGGATCCTCGTCGAAGACCTGCTGCACCTGGGCGACCTCGCGCACCACTGAGATCCGGCGCGCATCTGCGATCCGGAACAGCGGAGGAGCCGACATTCACCGACCTTCTGCGAGTGTGACCTGGTTGCTAGTTGGGGCTGTCCGTGACCGTAGTCACAGAACTGTGCTCAGCTTACGGTTACGACGGGCGAACCGCTCGCATCGGTTCCCGACTCGGCGGCGATTCGCATCGCCTCTTCGATCAGGGTCTCGACGATCTGCGACTCGGGCACGGTCTTGATCACCTCGCCGCGCACGAAAATCTGGCCCTTGCCGTTGCCGGACGCCACGCCGAGGTCCGCCTCGCGTGCCTCGCCCGGCCCGTTGACGACGCAGCCCATGACGGCGACGCGCAGCGGCACGTCGAGCCCGTCGAGGCCGGCCGACACCGCGTTCGCGAGCTTGTAGACGTCCACCTGGGCACGTCCACAGGACGGGCACGACACGATCTCCAGGCCGCGGGGCCGCAGGTTCAGCGACTCCAGGATCTGGTTGCCGACCTTGACCTCCTCCACCGGCGGCGCGGACAGGGACACCCGGATGGTGTCGCCGATGCCCTCGCTCAACAGCGCGCCGAACGCGACGGCGCTCTTGATGGTCCCCTGGAACGCCGGACCGGCCTCGGTCACGCCGAGGTGCAGCGGGTAGTCGCACTTCGCGGCCAGCTGCCGGTAGGCCTCGACCATGATCACCGGGTCGTTGTGCTTGACGCTGATCTTGATGTCACCGAAGCCGTGTTCCTCGAACAGCGAGGCCTCCCACAGCGCCGACTCGACGAGCGCCTCCGGGGTCGCCTTGCCGTACTTCTCGAGCAGCCGCGGGTCCAGCGAACCGGCGTTGACGCCGATGCGGATCGGGATGCCGGCAGCACCGGCGGCCTTGGCGACCTCCTTGACCCGGCCGTCGAACTCCTTGATGTTGCCCGGGTTCACGCGCACCGCGGCGCAGCCGGCGTCGATGGCCGCGAAGATGTACTTGGGCTGGAAGTGGATGTCGGCGATCACCGGAATCTGGCTGTGGCGAGCGATCTCTGCCAGCGCGTCGGCGTCCTCCTGCCGCGGACAGGCCACGCGCACGATGTCGCAACCGGACGCCGTCAGCTCGGCGATCTGCTGCAGCGTGGCGTTCACGTCGTGGGTCTTCGTGGTGCACATCGACTGCACCGCGATCGGGTAGTCACTGCCGACGCCGACGTCGCGCACCATCAGCTGACGGGTCTTGCGGCGCGGCGCCAGGGTCGGCGGGGCCGGCGGTTCACTACCGACACCCGGCATACCCAAACCGATGGAGGTCATCACGGTCTCCTACTGGAAGATTCGAATGGGGTTCACAAGGTCTGCCGTCACGGTCAGCAGCATGTAGCCGCCGATCACCACCAGCACGACGTAGGTGGCAGGCATCAGCTTGAGGTAGTTCACGGGCGCCGCGGCGACTTTGCCACGGGACGCGCGAATCATATTGCGCAGCTTCTCGAAGACCGCGACCGCGATGTGTCCACCGTCGAACGGCAGCAGCGGCAGCAGGTTCACCGCGCCCAGCACGAAGTTCAGCTGCGCCAGGAAGAACCAGAACATCACCCACAGGCCGCGGTCGACGGTGTCGCCGCCGATGATGCTGGCCCCGACGACGCTGATCGGGGTCTCCTTGTCGCGCTCGCCGCCACCGATCGAGTGGATCAGGGCACCGACCTTGGTCGGGATCTTCGCCAGCGACTTGCCCAGTTCGACGGCCAGATCGCCGGTGAAGGTGAACGTCGCGGGCACTGCGGTCAGCACGTTGTACTGCGTCGGTCCGGGCTGCGGCGCCGCGGTCACGCCGATGGCACCGACCGTTGCAGCGGTGTCGGAGTCTTTGTTCGTGAATCGCTGCGTCTGCTCGACGTTGACGGTGGTGGTGAACGTCTGGCCGCCGCGTTCGTAGACGACCG
The DNA here is from genome assembly GCF_045310915.1 of Mycobacterium sp. SMC-17. Lineage (NCBI taxonomy): Bacteria > Bacillati > Actinomycetota > Actinomycetes > Mycobacteriales > Mycobacteriaceae > Mycobacterium > Mycobacterium sp. SMC-17. The sequence goes on from NZ_JBJIAK010000002.1 coordinate 47,715, forward strand.
GGACAGTGCCGCTCAGGCCACGGATGGCCTTCGCCATCTCCTCGAAGGTGCTGACCGGCTTGTCGCCGACCTTGACCACCGTGTCACCGGCCTTCAGGCCCGCCGCCGCGGCGGGGCCGGCGCCCGGGTGCGGGCACGGCCCGAACAGGTTGTCCCCCGTCTTGGTGATCTGCGGCGCCACACAGGCGGTCTCACCGATCTCCGCGGTCGTCGTCGGGTGCAGGTTGGGCAGGCCCCACGTGACGGCGATGCCGTAGATCAGCACCAGGCCGATGATGAAGTTCATCGCCGGTCCGGCGAACAGGACGGCGACGCGCTTCCACACCTTCTGCTTGTACATCGCGTAGGGCTCGTCCTGCGGCGCGATCTCGTCGACCGACGTCATGCCCGCGATGTCGCAGAAGCCGCCCAGCGGCACGGCCTTGAGCCCGTATTCGGTGGTGCCGAGCCGGTTGGGCCGGTGCGTGGACCACAGCGTCGGGCCGAAGCCGACGAAGTACCGCCGCACCTTCATCCCGGTGGCCCGGGCGACCCACATGTGACCGCACTCGTGCAGGGCCACCGAGACCAGAATGGCCAGCGCGAAGAGCGCAATACCGATCACGAACATCATCGGGCGGGCACAACCTCCTGTGCGACGATGCGCCGCGCCCGGTCCCGGGCCCAATCCTGCGCATCGAGTACGTCATCCACGGTACTGGGTTCGGCGGCCCATTGATCCGCAGCGCCCAGCACTTCAGCAACGGTCCGCACGATCGCCGGGAACGTGATCCGGCCGTCGAGGAACGCGGCCGCGGCCTCTTCGTTGGCGGCGTTGTAGACCGCGGTCAGGCAACCGCCGCGGGTACCCGCCTCGCGGGCCAGCCGGACCGCAGGGAAGACGTCGTCGTCCAGTGGCTCGAACTCCCAGGTCGCCGCCGTGGTCCAGTCGCACGCCGAGGCGGCGCCCGGGACGCGGGCCGGCCAGCCCAGCGCCAGCGCGATGGGCAGCTTCATGTCGGGCGGGCTGGCCTGCGCAAGCGTCGAGCCGTCGGTGAACGTGACCATCGAATGCACGATGGACTGCGGGTGCACCACGACGTCGATGCGGTCGTAGTCGATGCCGAACAGCAGGTGGGTCTCGATGAGCTCGAGCCCCTTGTTGACCAGCGACGCCGAGTTCAGGGTGTTCATCGGGCCCATGGACCAGGTCGGGTGGGCACCGGCCTGCTCGGGCGTGACGGCCTCGAGGTCCTTGGCCGCCCAACCGCGGAACGGTCCGCCCGACGCGGTGAGCACCAGGCGGGCCACTTCGTCGGCGGTGCCACCGCGCAGGCACTGGGCCAGCGCCGAATGTTCGGAGTCGACGGGCACGATCTGGCCGGGCTGCGCCGCCTTGAGCACCAGCGGGCCGCCGGCGACCAGCGATTCCTTGTTCGCGAGGGCGAGCCGGGCACCCGAGTGCAGTGCGGCCAGCGTCGGCTTCAAACCGAGCGCGCCGACCAGAGAGTTGAGGACGACGTCGGCCTCGGTGTCCTCGACCAGCCGAGTGGCGGCGTCGTCACCCGCGTAGGTGACGTCGCCGATGCGCTCGGCTGCGGTGGGGTCGGCAACGGCGATGTTGGTGACGCCGGTCTCGGTGCGCTGCCGGGCCAGCAGTTCGGCGTTGCCGCCGCCGGCCGCCAGGCCGACGATCTCGAACCGGTCGGGGTTGGCGGCGATCACCTCCAGCGCCTGGGTACCGATCGACCCGGTACTGCCGAGCACCAGGACTCGTAGCCGCTCACTCACGTCTCTATTGTGCCGCCCCGGCCTGGCTTCGGCGCCGTCGGTGGCACATCCAGATCAGCAATGACGGATCGCCGGGACGGGCCGCGTCAGGCAGGCACGGTCGTGGCGCGGCGGATCGTGATGTCGCCCGAGGCGGTGCGGGCGTGCACGGTCAGCCGCCGGTCGTCGTGCTCGGGGCCCGCGGCGGGAGTCAGGTCGCTGCGCACGGTCCCCGACCGGCTGTCCAGATCGAGGTTCGCGGCGGTCCCCTGGGCCACGCCGACCTCGACGTCGCCGCTGGCGGTCGCGGCGGAGATCGATCCCGACTCGGCGCCGGCGACGGTCAGCGATCCGGATGCGGTCCGGCTGTGCACGCTCCCGCGCAAGGTGCCGACGGTCGCCGAACCGCTGGCCGCCTGGAACTTCAGGCCGCCGTCGAGGCCGTCGATCGACAGCTCCCCCGACGCCGTGGCTACGTTGGCGTTGCCCACCACGCGACGAGCGGCAACGTCACCGGAAGCGGTGGCGGCCTTGATGTTTCCCTCGACAGCGTCGAGCGCAGCGGTGCCACTGGCAGCGTCGAACCGGCAGTCGCCGATCGTGCCGTCGACCCGCAGGTCCGCTGACGACACCGCGACAGCGAGCCTCGACAGCGACGGCATCGCGATGTCGACGTTGACCGCGCCGCGCGACAGTGACAGCAGTTTCTTGCCGACGGTCACCGTCAGCGCGCCGTTGGCGAAATCGATGTGCGCCTGCTCGGCCCCTCGGACGTCGGCTGCCCGCAGCGGGTCACGCGGCGTGACGCGCACCTCGGTGTCAGCGCGGTCGGCGGCGGTGATGCGCACCGCGCCGGCACCCAGTTCGATCGTGGCGGTGATGGGGCCGGGCGTGGGAAAGGTTCGCATTGTGGTCTCCGATCGGTGGATGGGTTTTCTTCGGTTCGGCGTCGTCAGCGGACCCAGCCGGTGACGGTGTTGCCGCGCTTCCGGTCACGTGGCGCCGGCCCGCCGAGCGCGGCGCCGACCGCGCGAACCAGCCAGGCGTTGACCGACAGGCCGTCGCGCCGGGCGGCGGCGTCCACGCCGCTGCGCAGCCCCTCGGGCAGCCGGAGGGTGACGCGCCACGTGCCGCCGTCGTCGCCGGCCGGGACTGCGACGTCCCCGTCAGGCAGCTCCGCATCGGGGTCGGCACTGCGTGGATCGGCTTCGGCCGACAGCCCGGTCACGGCGAATTCCGGGTCTCGACCGCGCAGGCGCACGTCGACCGACGCGGGCGCCAGCTCGCGGGTGATGTGCTCGGCCGCCTCCGACAGCGCCTCGAGCAGCGCGAGCCGCAAGGCGGAGTCCAGCGGCGCGGTGAGCCGTTCGGCGAGTTCAGCGGCTTCCTCGCCGCCGGCCGCAGCGGCGATTTCCAACTCCAGCCGAACTCCGTCGACATACGGTTGCAGATCCATGACACCAATATGACACCATTACGGTGTCACCACAAGCGTCATTTTGACGCCACACATCGCGGCGCCCGCGCCGACGACACCCACCCGCAGCGCTCCTCCCACGAATACGACCGAGCGTCGTATGTAAGAATGTCGGCAATCCACCGGATCGTTAAGGAGTAGCCGTGGCCACCACCGAGGTCGAACGAAGCACCGGAGTCGACGTCGAGGACGTCCCCTCTGCCGAGTGGGGCTGGTCCAAGATGAACCGCGGCGTGATTCAGGCCGGTGGCATCCTGTCGGCCATCTTCCTGCTGGTGATGCTGCGCGGTAACCACGTCGGCCACGTCGAGGACGCCTGGCTGATCGGCTTCGCCATCCTGATCATGGTGATCGTCGTGCGCGGCTGGTGGCTGCGTCGTCGCGGCTGGATCCGCTGACCTCGATCTTTTACGGCAAAGGCCACGAACTCTCGCGAGTTCGTGGCCTTTGTCGTTGACGCGTTCTAGGCGGCGGCCTCGGGCTCCCGGTGCCGCTTGTCCGAATGGAAGAACGTCACGAGTGTCGTTGCGCCACAGATCAATCCAACGGTGCCGATCAGCTGCGGGCCGGTGAGGCGGTCCGCGAGCCCGCCACCCACGCCCGCGCCGATCATGAACGACCCCAGCAGGGCGAGATAGCCGAGCCAGTCGTAGACGGTGCCGTTGCCGCAGATGTGGCGTTCCAGCCCCTGTCCCAGCTTGACGACCGTGCCGGTGACGTAGCTGAGCGGTACCGCTACCTCACCGTTCTTGACGAAGCTGGTGTTCAGCGCGCCCACCGAGAAACAGATGATGAGGATGCCGGTGAAGTTGACGTCCTCGTAGTACCAGCCGTCCTCATAGAGCTCGACGACGGACGCCACCAACAGGCCGAAGGTCACCAGGGCCGTGGCCCCGTGCGGATGGTTCTGCCAGTACCTGCGCCGCAGGAACGACGCCACGAAGACCCCCGCCAGGAAGCAGGCCATCAACCACAACGCCGCCTGCGGCCCGGCTCCGGACACTTTCTGCCGTTCCGCGACGTCGAACCAGCCGAGTACGGCGCGTTCGGTGTTGCCCGTCATGAAGGTGACGAAGTATCCGGCACTGTGCAGGAACGCGACCGCGCCGATCATGCCGGCCAACCACGACAACAGCCACGACAACCGGGCCTCCGGTCCGATGGCGGCTTCCTTGCTCACAACCCTGTCTGGCGACTGCTCATCCACCGGCACATTATATACGGCAGGGTCGGCGGACGGCCCAGATCAGACCGGCGCGGTCACCGGTCCTGCGACCGGCAGGTGAAGCCGAGGCGGAACTTGCCGATCTGGATTTCGTCACCGCTGGTGAGTGGGAGGGCCTGAACCGGGGTCCCGTTCACATAGGTGCCGTTGAGGCTGCCGGCGTCGATGATCCAGTATTCGTCGTCCAGCCAACGGATTTCGGCATGGTGCCGGCTGACGGTGATGTCATCGAGAAACACCGCGCTGTCGGGGTGCCGGCCGGCGGCGACGACTTCGTCGGCCAGCAGGAACTGGCCGCCGGGTCCGGGACCGCGGTTGATCACCAGGACACCCGAGCCCGGGCGTACCTCGGACGCCTTCCGGTGGACGGCAACGTCGTCGCCGAGGCGTGGCTCGTCGATCAGACTCATATCGGGTTTCCTTTTCCTGGATGGGTTTTCGAGGCGCTGCGGGTGGTGTGGCTGCGGGCGTGGGCGATGGCATCGTCCAAGTTTTCGATGAGATGGTTCTCGTGCCGCAGGGAGTCGATGATGCCGACGCCCGCGAGGAGGTCCCGGTGCTCGGGCCTGACCCCTTTGATGATCACGGTGATGCCGCGCGCCTCGAGGTCTTCGACGATCTGCGTCAAGGTGTGCGCGCCTGTCGCGTCGAGCATGCCGAGCTGCGACAGCCTGATGATGACGACGGACGTCTCGGGATGGTTGCCGTCGGTGATCGCGGTCGAAATCCGTTCGGCCGCACCGAAGAACATCGCGCCGTCGAGCCGCAGCACGGCGATGCGCTCGTCGCCCGGCACATACGGCCCCGGCAAGTCCTCGCGGGTGACGCTGCTGCGCCGGGCCAGGGTGCGCAGCGCGAACAACGCCGTCGCCGCGATCCCGATCTCGACGGCCTGGATCAGGTCGAAACAGACTGTGACGGTTGCGGTCAGCACAAACGTCAGCGCGTCCGAACGCGTCGACCGCAGAATCCGCATGACCGTGTGCGGCGAGATCATCCGGAACGCCGTCACCATCAACACGGCCGAGAGCGCCGCGAGCGGAATGGTCCCGACCAGTCCGCTGACGAGGTACACCACGGCGAGCAACACCAGCGCGTGCACGATGGCCGCGACGCGGGTTCGCGCGCCGGACCGCACGTTGACCGCGGTGCGGGCGATGGCGCCGGTGGCCGGCATACCGCCGAACACCCCGGATGCGACCGACGCCAACCCTTGTCCCACCAGTTCGCGGTTCGGATCGTAGGGCCCCGTCGGGGACATCGTCGCCGCGACCCGCGCCGACAGCAGCGATTCGATGGCGGCCAGCGCGGCGATCGCCAGTGCCGCGCCGAACAGGGAGTGCAGCACCGCGAGGTCGGCGTGCGGCCAGACGGGAGCGGGCAGCCGCGACGGCAGCTCCCCGATGCGGGGCGCGGACATTCCGGTACCGGCCACCAGTGCGGTCGCCACAACAACGGCCACCAGGGACGCCGGTACCGCGGGATGCAGCCTGGGCAGCCCGATCATCAGGACCGCCACCAGCGCTGTGACGAGCAGAGCCGGCCGCGCCGCGTCCATATCGATGTGCGAGACGACGACGCCCGCGGCCACCAACGGGGACCGTCCGGCCGGTGCCGCCTGCCCGAATGCGGCCGGAACCTGCTGCAGGAAGATGATGGCCGCGATGCCGAGGGTGAATCCTTCGATCACCGGCCACGGAATGAACGTCACCGCGCGTCCCACGCCGGTGAGGCCGGCCACCGCGACGATGATCCCGGCCAGGATCGTGACCGCGGCGACGCTGCCCAGTCCGTACTGCGCGACGATCGGCGCCAGCACCACCGTCATCGCCCCGGTCGGCCCCGATACCTGAACGTGCGATCCGCCGAAGACCGCGGCCACCAGACCCGCCACAACCGCCGTGACGAGACCGGCCGCCGCACCTACACCCGAACTGATGCCGAACGCCAGCGCGAGCGGCAACGCGACCACTCCGACCGTCACGCCGGCGAGGACATCGCGGCGCCACGAGCGACTCAGGCCGGCATAGTCCGCGCGCGACGGCAGCAGCCGGGTGATGCGGTCGGCGGTGAGCGTGGTCATCGGCTGGTGCCGATCGGCGGCAACGAGCCGACGGCATCGAGCTGATCACGTTGGGCGGCAAGGGTATCGGCGAGGAAGGTCCGCGCGATGAGCAGCAGTTCGGCGATCTTCGGATGCGCCAGCGTGTAGTACACCGCGTTGCCGGCCCGGTAGCCGCTGACCACGTGATGACGTTTGAGCACGGCCAGATGCTGGGAGAGCAGCGTCGGTTCGATATCGCTGGCCGCGAGGATGTCGCTCACCGGAGTCGGGCCCTCGGAGGTCGACAGGATCTCCAGCACCCGGATGCGCGCTGGGTGCGCCAGCGCTTTGAAGAGGTTCGCCTTGATCTCGTACAGCGGCCGTTCGGGACCGTCGAGCACGCTGTCGACCATCTACGGCCCCCTATTTGATGGATTGAAGAAATTCTCAATCCATCATAGCGTGGCAGGCCCTCCCGACCGATTCGCCAGGTGACCTTCCCCCAGACAACTCACAGGCTCGCGCAGCGAAATATTGTGGGCTGGGTAACATTCGCGATATGACCGTAGCCGACAACACGATCGACCTGGGAGATCAAGCCTCCTTCACCGGCTTACGGGCGCTGGGCCGCGGCCCGCTCATCCAATACACCTGGATCTACGAACATCCGGTGAACCTGGATGGCCTGCGCCGCCTGCACCGCAACCTGGGTAGCGGCGGCCTGCTGGGCCGCCGCATCGAGCGGTCGCCGCTGCCGTTCGGCCGCCACCGGTGGGTCCGCTCCACCGGGCCGGTGGACCTCGACATCGCTCCCGGGACGCGGCCCGTCTCCGAGATCAACGACTGGGTCAACGAACGCGGCTACATCCCCGTCGACCCCGAGCACGGTCCGCCGTGGCACCTCGGCGTGCAGCAACTCGAAGGCGGCGGCGCGGCCGTGTCGCTCGTGGTGTCGCACACCGTCGGTGACGGCCTGGCCATTGCCGAGGCCGTCGCCGACGCGGTCAACGGGTCGCCGCGCGATCTCGGCTACCCGATCGCCGGGGCCCGTACCCGGCGCGAGGCCCTGCGCGAAGACCTCCGCCAGACGGTGCGCTCGGTGCCCAGTTGGTTCAAGGCCGTGGTCGGCGCGGTCAAGATCGCCCGCGACCAGAAGGGCGACCTGGCGGCGTCGGCCAAATCGGTGAGCGCGCCGGTGTCCAGCGGGATCACCACGCCGGTGACGCCGCCGTTCGTCGTCGTCCACATCGGCATCGACGAGTGGTACCAGCGCGCGAAAGCCCTCGGCGGCACCAGCAACGTGCTGTTCGCCGCGCTCGCTGCCCGGCTCGGGCTGGTGGTGGGCCGGTTGGGCGACGACGGCCGCGCCATGCTGTCGTTCCCCGTCAACATCCGCACCGAGGGCGACACCCGGGGCAATGCCCTCAGCACCATCACCGTGATGGCGGATCCCGAAAAGGTCAGCACCGACCTGTCCGAGTTGCGCAGCGACGTCAAGCGCGAACTGGCCGGTGTCGACGAGTGGACCCGCATGATGCTCACGCCGCTTCCCCTCACTCCCCTGGTGCCGAAGTTCGCGGTGCGGCGGCTCGAGAAGATGGTGCTCAAGGTCGGCAAGCCCATCGGTTGCTCCAACCTGGGCCAGTTCCCGCCCGCGTTCAACCGGCCCGACGGGACCGACGCCGACAATTTCCACGCCCGCCTGGTCGAGCCGGGCCTGACCCCGGTGGACCTCGAGCGTCTGAACGGCCACCTGTTCCTGGTGTTGTGCCAGACACCGACGTCGATGATCGTGACGGTCACCGCATGGGAACCGGGCGAGACGAACACCAAAGCGGCACTGGCTGATTCCACCCGCAAAGCGCTGGCCGAACTCGGACTCACCGGAACCGTCGACTAAGTTACCGGGTAGTACCATCTGTTTCGTGGACAGCACGGCGAGCAATCAGGGCAGCTCCGTCGAGGACGCCTCGACCCCGAGCCGAATCCTGGTGGCCACCGCGGAAGTGCTTGCCCGTCAGGGCCAGACCAAGCTCAGCCTGTCCGAGGTCGCCACGCAGGCCGGCGTCTCGAGGCCCACCCTGTACCGCTGGTTCGCCTCCAAGGAGGCTCTGCTCGAGTCGTTCGGACGGTACGAGCGCGACTTGTTCGTCGACGGCATGACCGCGGCCACCGAAGGGCTGCGCGGCAACGAAAAGCTCGATGCCGCACTGCAATTCATCGTGCAGTACCAGAAGACCTATTCCGGCGTACGGGTCATCGACATCGAACCGGAGGCCGTGCTCGCCCAGCTGCCGAACGTGGTGCCGACCATGCGTGCCCGCCTGCAGAAGCTGCTGTCCGGGCCGAACGCCGAACTGAAGGCCGCCACGGCCATCCGGATCGCGGTGTCGCACTACCTCGTCCCGAGCGACGACACCGAGCAACTACTGGCGCAGCTGCGGCACGCCGTCGGTTTGCGCTAGCCGGCTAGCCCTCGGCCGCCAATTGCCCACAGGCAGCGGCGATTTCGCGGCCGCGGGTGTCACGCACCGTGCAGGACACCCCGGCGGCCTGTACCCGGCGCACGAACTCCCGCTCGACCGGCTTGGGACTCGCGTCCCACTCGCTGCCGGGGGTCGGGTTCAGCGGAATCAGGTTCACGTGCACCAGCGGACCGAGCGCGCGGTGCAGTTTCTTGCCCAAAAGGTCTGCGCGCCAAGGCTGGTCATTGACATCGCGGATCAGCGCGTACTCGACCGACACCCGGCGACCGGTGACGTCGGCGTAATACCGGGCGGCCTCGAGAACTTCGGAGACCTTCCACCGGTTGTTGACTGGGACCAGCGTGTCGCGCAGCTCGTCGTCGGGGGTGTGCAGTGACAGCGCCAGCGTCACCCCCAGCTTCTCGTCGGCGAGTTTGCGGATCGCGGGTGCCAGGCCGACGGTCGAGACCGTCACCGACCGGGCGCTGATCCCGAAACCCTCCGGCGGCGCCGCGGTGATCCGGCGCACGGCGGCCACGACCCGGTTGTAGTTGGCCAGCGGCTCCCCCATGCCCATGAAGACGATGTTGGACAGCCGGCCGTCGTGCTCGTTGCGCATGGCGGCCGACGCCGCGCGGACCTGCTCCAGGATTTCGGCGGTCGAGAGGTTCCGCTTCAGGCCGCCCTGACCGGTGGCACAGAACGGGCACGCCATGCCGCAGCCGGCCTGCGACGAGATGCAGACGGTGTTGCGCTGCGGGTAGCGCATCAGCACCGACTCGAACGTGGTGCCGTCCACCGCGCGCCACAGGGTCTTGCGGGTCTCCCCGGCGTCGCACTGAATCTGCTTCGCGGGGGTGATCAGGTCGGGGAACAGCGCCGAGGCCACCTGATCGCGCACCGATGCGGGCAGATCGGTCATCTCGTGCGGATCGGCGATCAACCGCCCGTAGTACTGGTTGGCCAGTTGCTTGGCCCGGAACTTCGGCAATCCCAGCTCGGTGACGGCCGCCACGCGTCCCTCGGCATCGAGGTCGGCCAGGTGCCGCGGCGGCATGCCGCGGCGCGGTGCATCGAACACCAGAGGAAGGGAAACGGCCATAACGGGCTTCAGTATCGCACCGACGGCACCCCCGGGACGAAATCACAGCCGAAAATCGTTGGACTCGGCGTCTATGAACACTCACCATGAGCCCATGCCGCCCCGTCCCGCGTCGCTCCTGGCCTTCGTCTACGCATTGGGTTATCCCATTGGTGCCCTTGCGGTTTCGGCCCTGACACCCATGGCGACGCTGGTGTTCCGATTCGGCCTCGCCGCCGCCATCCTGTCCACGTGGGCCCTGGCCGCGCGTGTGAAATGGCCCACTGGCACGCGGCTGGTGCACGTCGTGATCAGTGGCCTGCTCACGCAGGCCGTGCAGTTCATCTGCCTGTACCTGGCACTGATGCACGGCGCTCCCGCGGTGCTGGGTGCCGTCGTCATCTCGATGAACCCGGTCGCCACCGCGCTGCTGGCCGCCGTGTTCCTGGGCGAGCGTCTGACCGCCATGCGCGTCGTCGCCCTGATCCTGGGCGCACTGGCGGTACTGGCCGCGTGCGCCCAGCGGCTGCTGATGGTCGGCGGCGTCGACGCGGTGATCGTGTTGCTGGTCGTCTCGCTGCTGGCCCTGGCCTCGGGCGGCGTCTACCAGCAGCGGTTCTGCCGCGGCGTGGATTTCCGCGCCACCGCGGCGGTGCAGAACGCGGCGTCCTTGGTCCCGGTGGCGATCCTGGCCGCCGTCATGCCGTGGACAGTGACCAACGTGCACACCGCCGTCCTCGCGGTGGGGGCTGTGGTGCTGCTCAACGCGACGTTGTGCATGACGATGTACGTGCGGGCGATCGATCGCTACGGCGCCGCCGCGGTGGCCATGCTGTTCGCGGTCATCCCGGCCCTCGCCGGCGTGCTGTCGTGGCTGCTGCTGGGCCAGCGCCCAGACCTCGGTGTGGTGGTCGGTCTGGTGCTCGGCGCGCTGGCCTGCTGGCTCAATTCGCGGGCCGTGGCGCGGACCGTCAGGCCAGCAACTCCAGCACCAGCCACGCCGCCACTCCAGACGGCAGAATCGAGTCGATCCGGTCCATCAGACCGCCGTGACCGGGCAGCAGAGTGCCCATGTCCTTGATCCCGAGGTCGCGCTTGACCTGCGACTCCACCAGGTCGCCGAGCGTGCCGGTGATGACGAGCATGATGCCCAGCGGCACGCCGACCCACAGCGGCCGGCCCGCCAGGTAGTGCACCGACAGCACCGAGACGACGATGCTGAACAGCAGCGACCCGCTGAAGCCCTCCCAGGACTTCTTCGGGCTGATCGCCGGCACCATCGGATGCTTACCGAACAGCACGCCTGCGGTGTAGCCGCCGATATCGGAGGCCACGACGCCCAGCATCATGCAGAACACCTGCATGGCGCCTTCATGGTAGCCGCCCTGGTGCGGGTAGATCAGCAGCGCCGTGAAGGCGCCGAACAGCGGCACCCAGGACGCCAGGAAGATCGTCACCGACACGTCGCGCGTGTAGTTGACCGGCGCCGCTTTGAGCCCGCCGGACAACAACCGCCAGATCATGCACAGCGCGACCGTGGCACCGAACGCCCCGAGGGCGCCGGCTTCCCGGTAGGGCCACGTCAGCCAGATCATCGCCTGGCCGCCGATCAGCAGCGGGATCACCGGGACGGCATAGCCACCCTCACGTAGCCGGCGCACCACCTCGTGCGTGGCCAGCGCGACGGCCAGAGCCACCAGCGCCACCCACAGCTGCGGGACGAACAGCAGGGTGGCGATGACGGTGCCGCCCAGGAGGACGCCAACGGAGATGGCGGCGGGCAGATTGCGCCCGGCGCGCGATGTCTTCTTGGGCTCCCCCGTGGGGGTGGTTTCGGTGGCCACGAATGTGCGGATGCGGACGGCTGGAGATCCTCAGACCTCGAGCAGTTCGCCTTCCTTGTGCTTGACCAGCTCGTCGATCTGAGCCGTGTAGGTGGCGGTCGTCTTGTCCAGGTCCTTCTCGGCGCGCGCGACCTCGTCCTCGCCGGCCTCGCCGTCCTTCTTGATCCGGGACAGCTCGTCCATCGCCTTGCGACGGATGTTGCGCACCGACACCTTCGCGTCCTCGCCCTTGCCCTTGGCCTGCTTGACCAGTTCCCGGCGGCGTTCCTCGGTCAGCTGCGGGATCGAGATGCGGATGACGCTGCCGTCGTTGCTCGGGTTGACGCCGAGGTCCGAGTTCCGGATGGAGTCCTCGATGGCCTTGAGCTGGTTGGCCTCGTACGGCTTGATGACGACCAAGCGCGCCTCGGGGACGTTGATGCTCGCCAGCTGGGTGATGGGCGTCATCGAGCCGTAGTACTCGATGTTGATCCGGTTGAACATGCCCGGGTTGGCCCGGCCGGTGCGGATCGACCCGAGGTCGTCACGGGCCACCGCGACGGCCTTGTCCATCTTCTCTTCGGCATCGAAGAGGGTTTCCTCGATCACTTCATCTTCTCCCGTCAGTCCCGCTCGCCCGGCCCCAGCTCTAGCTGGAGACCAGCGTTCCGATCTTCTCACCCGCGACCGCGCGCGCGATATTGCCTTCGGTCAGCAGATTGAAGACCAGCATCGGCATGCCATTGTCCATGCACAGGCTGAACGCGGTGGCATCGGCGACCTTCAAGTCGCGTTCCAACACCTCACGATGGGTGATGCTGGTGATCATCTGGGCGTCGGGCACCTCACGCGGGTCCGCGGTGAAGACGCCGTCGACGGCCTTGGCCATCAGGACCACCTCGGCACCGATCTCCAGCGCGCGCTGCGCGGCGGTGGTGTCGGTGGAGAAATACGGCAGGCCCATGCCCGCGCCGAAGATGACCACGCGGCCCTTCTCGAGGTGCCGACGGGCCCGCAGCGGGATGTACGGCTCGGCGACCTGCCCCATGGTGATGGCGGTCTGCACGCGGGTGTCGATGCCTTCCTTCTGCAGGAAGTCTTGCAGCGCAAGGCTGTTCATCACGGTGCCGAGCATGCCCATGTAGTCACTGCGGGTCCGCTCCATGCCGCGCTGCTGCAACTGCGCACCGCGGAAGAAGTTGCCGCCACCGATGACGACGGCGACCTGGGCACCGGCGCGGACCACCTCGGCGATCTGCCGGGCGACCAGAGCGACGACGTCGGGGTCCAGGCCCACCGCGCCGCCGCCGAACATCTCACCACCGAGCTTGAGCAATACCCGCTTGTAGGCCGGCCGGATCAAACTCTGGCCACCGTTGTCTGCCTCGTTGTCTGGGCTGCCCATCAGACTCCTTCGGTCCCCACAAGTCACAACTGCCCCGGCGATCGGCAGCGGCTCCATCCTGCCTCATGGCGATCGTGCCGGAGGCAAGGAGGGTGGAACCCGATGGGCGGGCGGCTACCCGACGGACTACCCCAGGTGCGCCTGCAACAACCACGCGCGAACCGACTTGAGTCCGTTCGGCTCGTCCCTGACGTCGACGTCGGCGAAACCTCCGCCGGGGGCGCCGGTCGCGCCGAAACCGTCGGGCATGTTGCCGTGGATGCGTGCCGGGGAGATGTCGTCGATCACCCAGTACTTGCCGACGACATCGCGCAGCTCGTCCTCGGTCACCGGGTTGGCCGGGCCGGCGGGCATGCCGCCGCGGTCGAAGACGAGAACGATGTAGGTGGCGCCGGGCGCGGCGGCCCGCACGATCGAGCGCTGGTAGCCGTCCCGGAGTTCGACGGGCATGGAGTGGAACAGCGTGCTGTCGATGATGGTGCCGAAGCGGCCGTCGTACCCGGTGAAGTCGCTGATGTCGGCGACCTCGAAGCTGGCATTGTGGGCGCCGCGCCGGGCAGCTTCGGCCCGGGCCAGTTCGATGGCGGTGGCCGACTGGTCCAGACCCACGGTGGTGAAGCCGCGCTCGGCCAGATAGATCGCGGTGGCGGCCTCGCCGCAACCGGCGTCGAGGACGTCGCCGTGCACCTTGCCGGCGTCGATCAGCGCGGCGATCTCGGGCTGCGGCACGCCGATGCTCCACGGCGGCCGGGCACCCATCTCGGGAGCCTCGCCGCGGTACGCGCTTTCGAACATGGCATCTGTGGGTCTGGTCATACCTCCGGTTTATCAACGAGCTTGATATATGTCAATATAATTGACATGTTCGAAGGTGAAGACGCTCCCCTGGGCTATCTACTCAGCCGTATCGCCAACGCGCTGCGCGCCGAGATCACCGCCAACGTTCTCGAACCGCTCGGCCTGAGCTTCCCGCAGTACGTCTGCCTGCGCATATTGGACAACCGCTCCGGCATGTCCAATGCCGAGATGGCACGCTTCATCGGGGTGTCACCACAGGCGATGAACATCGTGGTGCGCGCGCTGCAGGACCGCGACCTGATCACCCGGCCCTCGACCGTCGCAGCCGGACGCTCCCGGCCCACCGAGCTGACCCGGGCCGGCCGCACCCTGCTGGGCAAGACCGACGCCGGGATTCGCGCAGCCGACGACGCCCTGCTGGCCAACTTGAGCCCGGCCCAGCGCCGGCAGTTCCGCGAGACGCTGACGAGCCTGATGCCGCCCGACTAGAGGATCGCGGCGGCGACGATCAGGCCGAACGCCAGGTACGCGGCCGCGACGTCGAGCACGACCGGGGAGAACTTCTCCTCGTGGAGCATCTCGCCGATGTCGAGGCCCTTGACGGCGCCGATGAGGCGCACCGAAAGCGCCTGTGCGGCAATGCCGACGAGGCCGAAGACCAGCGTCTTGATCAGGCCGCCGGCCAGGTCGCCCGTCGAGCTGTAGATGGCGAGCACCACGATGAAGGCCATCGACAGCACACCCGAGGCGGCCACCGCCGCGGCATTCGGCCGGCCCGAGCGGACCAGCTCGCGCAACGGTCCCGGCGTGGTCCAGTCGATCACGAAGAAGCCGAGGATCATCAGCGCGCCGCCGACGATCGCGTACAGCGCGATGGCCGACGCGCCGTGTCCGACGATGGACCAGTAGTCGTTGCCAAGAGCGGTCAGGGTCATGAAGTTCGTTTCCTTCCGGTCACTGCGGGATGCGGTGGGGCACAAAGGCTGCGCCGTTGTCGGTGACCAGACCCGAGGTCTCGCGGATACCGAGGCCGGCCGATTCGTCGCCGACGATCCAGGCGCCCAGCGCGGGACGCATGTCGTCGAACTGCGGTAGCGGGTCGAGCAACTGGTACACGTAGCCCTCTTCGCCGTACACGCCGCCGGTCTGTGTCTCGTAACCCGCGCCGACGATCGTGACGTTCGCCCCCTCGCGCCCGAGTTTGGGCTTGCGGACGTATTCGGTCAGCTCGTGTGGATCATCGATGTAGGCCGGCAGCAGGTTCGGGTGCCCCGGGTACATCTCCCACAGCACCGCCAGGATGGCCTTGTTGCTGAGCAGCGACTTCCACAGCGGCTCGATCCACATGGTCTCCGGCAGGGATTCGGCCGCGTACTTGCCGAATTCGTCGTCGAGCACCCATTCCCAGGGGTAGAGCTTGAACAGCGTCGAGATCGGGGCGTCTTCCAGATCGACGAAGCGATTCAGGTCCCGGTCCCAGCCCAGTTGCTCGATGGCCAGGCCGACGGTGTTCATCCCGGCCTCGGCGGCGCACTCCTGCAGGTAGGCCAGCGTCACGTTGTCCTCACCGCTGGTGTCCGCAGAGGACCAGGTGAAGTGGGCTTCGTTGCCGGGCAACCGATCCTGGATTTCCTTCCACCGCTCCACCAGCTTCTCGTGCAGCGAGTTCCACTGGTCGTCGGCGGGAAAGACATCGGTCTTCCAGTACCACTGCAGAATCGCGGCTTCGAGCAGCGACGTCGGGGTGTCGGCGTTGTACTCCAGCAGAACCGGGGGCCGGCGGCCGTCGTAACGGAGGTCGAAGCGACCGTAGAGGTGCGGATCGCTACGGCGCCACGACTTTTCGATGTGCGGCCAGCTCCACTCCGGCAACCCGAAGTCGCGGTAGCGCTCGGTCAGCACGATGTTCTCGACGGCTTCCAGGCACATCGAGTGCAGCACCTCGACCGAAGCCTCGATCGAGAGCACCTCGTCCATGTCGAACACGTAGTGCACCGACTCGTCCCAGTACGGACGGTCATTCCCGTGTGCGTCGGTGGCCGGGGTGTCGAAACACATGCCCTGGCTGGCCACGATCTGCTGCCACCCCGGTCGCGGGGCGTGACGTTCGCGCCGCATCAGCTACCGGAGCTTCCGTGGCTCGACGAACCGAAGCCGCCGCGCGACACCGATGACCCCGACTTGGAGATGGAGGTGCCGGATTTTGTTGTGGCCGTAGTGCCTTTCGGCAGGGTCAGGGTGCCACCGTGGGCGATGCTGCCCACGCCGGAGTTGGAGCCGCCGTAGTAGTACCGGTACGGCGATCCCATGTACAGAAACGTGCTGCCGCCGCCGTAGTTGGTGCCGCTGCTGCAGTAGCTGTCCGGCACCACTTCGTTGCTGCCGTCCTTGACGCAGGACGCGCTGATCTGATCGTCGCGATGGAAGATCGCGTAGCCGGCGGCGACCACCGCCACCACGCCGACGCCGACCGCCGAACCGATGAGGACCTTCTTGCCGGTGGCCGCGCGCTTACGCGCCTTCTCGGCTTTGACCCGCTCGATCTCTTCTTCGGCTTCGCGCGCCCTCTTGGCCTTGTCGCGGGCCCGGGCCTCGGCGACGGTCGGCTGCCGCGGCTTGGCGGTGGCCGGGTCCTGCCAGCGGACGGAACCCTGCGGTTCTGCCGGGGGTGCCGGCGGCGTGAACTCCGGTGTCGGATTCGGGGTGGGACCCGCCGGGGGCACCGGCGGCGAACTCGGCTCGGACCCGGGCGCGGGCTCCGGCCCGCCGCCTTGTGCCGACGACTTCCACGGCTGCCTTTCAGCCCCGTTCTCGGGCCCGACAGTCATGCACACCCCCAATTGACGCAACCTGTGAGACAGCATAAGGCTGGCCGCCCGACAAAGCGGCCGTTGCCGCTGCTTGCGTCGAGCAAAAATAGCCCCGCCGGCCGGTCGACGTCAGCGCGCCGCGAGCGACGGCCAACCGATTTCCCGCTCGAGCTCGAACGCCAGTGCCAGCAGCGTCGCCTCCTGCCCCGCCGCCGCGCCGAACATCATCCCGACCGGCAGCCCCGACGCGGACCGGGCCAGCGGCAGCGAAACCGCCGGGGCGCCACTGGCGTTCTGCAGCGGCGTGAAGCCGACCCAGTCGATGAGCCGCGACATGACCTGGTCGAAGTCGGCAGTCGGGTCCAGGTGCCCGATCGGCGGGGTGACCTCGCTGAGGGTCGGGGTGAGCACCACATCGTAGTCGCGGGCCAGGCGCGCCGGAATGCGCCGTGACGCGGCCAGCCGGGCGATGGCGGCCGGCACGCGGTGCAGATTGCGCGCCGCCTTTGCTTCCAGTCCCAGTGTCAGGTTGTCCAACTTGCCGCGATCGAAGCTGGGGCCGAAGGTGCGTTTTCCACTACGGACCAGCGCAAAGGCCAGGAAAGACCAGTAGAGCAGGAAGTCGTCGCGGAACCGCTCCGGTGCCGGGTTGCCGATCTGGGTGACGCGATGGCCGAGCTCCTCCAGCCGGGCCGCGGTCTGCATGGTCAACTCCCGGATCTCGGGGCCGGCGTCCCGGCCGATCGAGCTCGTGCACACCGCAATACGCAGCCGGCGCCGACCGGGCGCGGTGACGTCGCCGATGGCCGGCAGTTTCGGGTTCCGATAGACGCGCTCGGCTTCGCGGTAGAACGCCGCGGTGTCCCGGACGCTGCGGGTGAGGACGCCGTTGGCGACGATCTGCAGCGGCATCCGGGTCTCACGGTCCAGCGGCAAGCGGCCACGGGTGGGCTTGAGACCGACCAATCCGTTGCAGGAAGCCGGGATTCGGATGGAACCGCCGCCGTCGTTCGCGTGGGCGATGGGCACCACGCCGGCCGCGACGAACGCCCCCGACCCGGACGACGACGCCCCCGCGGTCACCATGGTGTCCCACGGATTGCGCACCGGGCCCAGCCGGGGATGCTCGGCCGAGGCGCTGAAACCGAACTCCGACAGCTGTGTCTTCCCGAGGGCCACCAGCCCCGTCGACAGGTACAGGCGCGCCCACTCCCCGTCGGCCGGCACCGGCCGGGGCGCCCAGGCGTCGGCGCCCTGCATGGTGGGCCAGCCGCCGACCGCGACGTTGTCCTTGATGAACGTCGGTACCCCGTCGAAGAATCCCCCGAAAGGTCTTGGTGCATTCGCCTTTTCAACAGCCTGCTCGAAGGCTTCGTACGCCATGCCGTTCAGTTCGGGCTGTGCCTTCTCGGTACGGGCGATGGCCGCCTGCACCACCTCGACCGCCGACACCGCACCGCTGCGGATCGCGTCGGCGACACCGACCGCGTCGAGGTCGCCGAGGGCGTCGTCACCGAATGTGCTGATGCGTGTCATGGCACCCACGGTACCAAGCAGTACCACCAGCCCGCCTTACCCCCAGATTTCACGTTGTGAGTCCGGACACCGACTGCGTGCACCGTTGAACGCGCTGCGTAAACGCCCAGTTTCCCCGGCGTAACTTTCCATTTGAACTAGTGCCATATGGAAGTAACTGGTGCTAATTTCCGTTCGACCCGGCTGCTGCAGGTCGCAGACCGGTCCGGTCATCGGCGCCCGTATCCGAGCTGCCTGCCTGATGCATTGCATCACTGGCGATTACGACGGATTCGACAGGAACGCGTTCATGACTACCGAGCAATCCCTAGACGAAGTGCACGGCCAACCGATGGCCGCCGCCCGCGTCGGCCCATGGTCCCGCTTCGTCACCTGGGCCAACCAGGACACCATCGAGGACTTCTCACTTCGCTACGCGCCCAAGTCTTTTCGCAAATGGTCGCCGATGGCATGTGCCGTGGCCGCCTTGGGTGGCATCGCCTACCTCGCCGACTACTCCATCGGCGCATCGATCGCCGTCACCCACGGCGCGGCCAGCGCGGTCGTCGCGATCCTGGTCGCCGCGGTCACGATCTTCCTCACCGGCATCCCGATCGCGTATTACGCCGCCAAATACAACATCGACATGGACCTGCTCACGCGCGGAGCCGGTTTCGGATACTTCGGCTCAACCCTGACGAGCCTCATCTACGCCAGCTTCTGCTTCATCTTCTTCGCGCTCGAAGGCGCGATCATGGCGCAGGCGATGAAATTGGCGTTCGGCATTCCACTGGCCGTCGGCTACATCATCGGCTCCCTGATCATCATCCCGCTCGTGCTCTACGGCATGACCGCCCTGGCCAAGTTCCAGGTCTGGACCCAGCCGTTGTGGCTGATCCTGTTCGTCGCCCCCATCGCCTTCATCGCGACCGCGGATCCGGCGGGCTTCCACGGGTTCCTGAGCTGGGCGGGCAACGGCGGCAGCGAGCAAGTGACGGCCATCGGAGTCGGCGCGGGCGCCGGCGTGGCATTGTCACTCATCGCCCAGATCGGTGAACAGGTCGACTACCTGCGCTTCATGCCCGAGAAGTCGGAAACACCGCCGTTGCGCTGGTGGGCCGCGGTGCTCGCCGCCGGCCCCGGCTGGGTGATTCTCGGTGCGGCCAAACAGATCTGCGGCGCCTTCCTGGCCTTCTACGTCGCTGGCAAGGTCGGTTTCGCGGCCGCCACCGAACCCATCGAGCAGTTCCTCGGCGGCTTCGGCTCGGTCATCCACAACGACGCCCTCGCCCTCGGTCTGGCCACGCTGATGGTGTTGCTGTCGCAGGTGAAAATCAATGTGACAAACGCATATTCGGGCTCGTTGTCCTGGTCGAACTTCTTCAGCCGGGTGCTGCATGTGCACCCGGGCCGGGTGGTGTACCTCGGTCTGCACATCGCCATCGCGCTGGCACTGATGCTCAGCGACATGTTCGCCGTGCTCAACACCATTCTCGGGTTCTACTCGAATGTCGCGATCGCCTGGATCGGTGCGATCGTCGCCGACCTGGTGATCAACAAGCCACTGCTCAAGCTCAGCCCGTCCTACGTCGAGTTCAAGCGGGCCTACCTCTACAGCATCAATCCGGTCGGGTTCGTCTCGATGCTGGTCGGTTCGGTGTTCTCGATCATGGCGTTCTACCACGCTTTCGGGGATTTCCTCGCGGCCTGGTCGCCCTACCTGGCGCTGACGCTGTCCTTCGTGCTGTCACCGGTGATGTGCATCGCGACCAAGGGCAAGTACTACCTGGCGCGGCGCAATCCGCTTCGTGAGGAGATCGAGAAAGAGCCGCTGTGGGCGGGCCAGACGCTGCTGGACGTCGTCGACCAGAAGCGGTACGAGCTGCCGGACATGGTCCACGACTGCCCTTTCCACCACGGCACCGTGTCCTCGCTGACCTGCACGCTCACCAAGGACTGCCACGACATGTGCAAGAAGGACGGTTACACGGATTCCACCAGCGCGGAACTACTGAAAACTGCGGTGACACCGCAGTCGAGCTGACGCACCGTCATGGCCTCGCCCAGAGCACCGGGCGGGGCCATGGCTGTCGGTCAGGGGGTGAGTTCGGCGATCACATCGAATTCGAGTTGGTCCGCGCTGGCGAGGTACACGGGTTGACGAGTATGAGCACCACGCATGACGACCTCGCCGCGCGGACCCTGGTAGGCGACATTGGAGCGCGCCCGGTCGATCGCGGCCACCTCCAGGCTGCGGGCCGTCTGCGCCAGGGCGGTGAGCAACAACAGTCCCTCGTAACAGGATTCACCGATGTTGTTGAGCGCCGGGGCCGCACTGCCGAACCGCTGCAGATAGTGCGAGCCGAACCCCATGTTCACCTCGGTAGGCAGGCTCTCGAAGTAGCCGCACGCGGTGTACAGGCCGGTGGTCGCCCCACTTCCGCTGGCGCACAACACATCCTCACCGATCATCAACGACAGGCGCACGACACTCTGGTCCAGGCCGGCGCGGGCGAACGCGCGATTGAACGCCGCGTTGTCCGCACCCACCATCAACACCAGCACCCCGTCGGCGTCCGAGGCGGTGATGACGTCGAGCATCGTCCGGAAATCTCGCCCGCCCAACGGAACGAATGCCTCACCGACGAACTCGAGGCCCGACCGCCACATGTACTCCTTGGTCACGCGGGCGGTCTGCCGCGGCCAGATGTAGTCGTTGCCGACGATGCACCAGCGTTTCAGCCCGAGGTGCTCACGCAACCACGTCAACGCCGGAAACAGTTGCTGCTCCGGCGTTTCCCCCACCATGTACACGCCGTCGGTGCTCTCGCCGCCCTCGTAGAACGTGGTGTACACGTAGGGCACCCGCCCGGCCGTCTGCGGGGTGATGACCCGCCGCGCATTCGACAGGTGCCAGCCAACCACGGCGTCGATCTGCTGCTGGGCCACCAGGCGGCCCAGTTCGTCCGCGAGCTCGTTCAACGGCGCGCCGGCGTCGACGGGATGAATGCGAACCGGCCGGTCCAGGATGCCGCCGGCGGCGTTGATGTCCTCGGCGGCCAGTTCGGCGCTCGCCTCGCACGACGGTCCGAACATCCCGGCGGGCCCGCTCAACGGCACCACGAGCGCAATGTCGACCGCATCCCGGTCGGGGCGCGCGGGAATCGTCGCAGGTTTCGGATTCACCATCACCTCACCTTGGGAGACCAGCCCAGCCCTGCCACACCAATCGCGACGACCACGACGTCCGGCGGCCGGGTGGCCAGAATTCATTTTGAAGATACCTTCCGATCAGCGCTGTTTCACGGCGAGACGACAGGTCCGACCACGGTAGGCTGGGCGCCACCATGGAGATGAAGCCCGGCGCCAGTGCTGACACCATCGAGGAACTCGCTCGACTGGTGAAGTCGGTCGCCTTCGAACTGGACCGCATCGTGACCGATCACCTGGGCGGTCTGACGGTGCGTCAGTGGCACGTGCTGGCCGCCCTCGAGGGTGGCGCCGGAAAACCGATGACGGCACTGGCCGAGGTGACGCTGCTGCCCGGGCCGAGTCTGACCCGGCTCGTCGACGGGATGGTCGACGACAATCTGGTGCTGCGCAAGGCCGATGTGGTCGACCGCCGGCGGGTGCTGGTCTACCAGACCCGCCGGGGCAGCGCGCTGTACCGCCAGATCCGGGAGCGGCTCAACAAGTCCGAACAGCTGGCCGCGCTGTGCACGTCAGCGTCGCTGCAGCCCGAAGCCCTGACCGAGCTGCTGGGCGTCCTGCAGGGTTCGAGCTCCCCGGCAGACCTGCGCGGCTGACACCGGTACCCGCCAAACAGCCAGTCCCCCAAGGTAATCGGGGAACTGGCTGCCGGCTGCGGGATCAGAAACTGGCGTGTGGCGCGCCCATTCCGGGATCGATCTGGTAGGGCCCGGACGCCGACGGCGCCACCGGGAAATCGAAGATCGCCGTCGGGATGTACACCGTCGCACAGGAATTCGGGATGTCCACCACGCCGGAGAGCCGGCCCTCGATCGGCGCGGACCCGAGCAGCAGGTAGGCCTGCTCCGGGCTGTAGCCGAACTTCGTCAGGTAGTCGATGGCGTGCAGACATGCGCGCTGGTAGGCCAGATCCGAGTCGAGGTACTTCTGCTCGCCGTCGAGCGTCACCGAGGTGCCGGAGAACGCCAGCCATTCCGAGTACTGCGGGTCGGTGTTGCCGGGCATGAAGATCGCGTTCTCATGTACGCCGTAGGTTTCCATGCCGCCCTTGATCAGATCCACGTGCAGGTCCATGAACCCGCCCATCTCGATCGCGCCGCAGAACGTGATCTCGCCGTCGCCCTGCGAGAAGTGCAGGTCGCCGAACGACAGGTTCGCGCCGGGGACGAACACCGGATAGAACACCCGGCTGCCCTTGGTGAGGTTCTTGATGTCCTGATTTCCGCCGTTCTCACGGGGCGGCGCGGTGCGGGCGGCCTCGGCGGCAGCCTTGGTGAAGGCGTCGCCGCGCAACGAGCCCAGGATCGCGTCCTGCGGTTCGGGCGGCAATGCCAGCGGCGGCACGCGATCGGGATCGGTGGCGATCAACGCGCCTTCGCGGGCGTTCCATTTGGCCAGCAGGGCCGCCGACGGCGCGGTGCCCATGAGGCCGGGATGCACGATGCCGGTGTACTTCACATGGGGCACGTGGCGGGAGGTGGCCTTCTGGCCGGAGAAGTCCCAGATGGCCTTGTAGGCGTCGGGGAACTGGTCGGTGAGGAACCCGCCGCCGTTCTGCTTGGCGAAGATGCCGGTGTATCCCCAGCCCTGCCCTGCCAGCGGCCCCGAGTCTTCCTGCGGAATGGGCCCGACGTCGAGGATGTCGACGATCAGCAGGTCACCCGGCTCGGCGCCCTCGATCGCGAACGGCCCGGACAGGCAGTGCACGCCCTTGAGTGGCGCGTTGAGGATGTCCTCGGCCGAGTCGTCGTTGTGGATGGCGCCGTCGAACCACTCGCGGCAGTGCGCCCGGAAGCTGTCCCCCGGCTTGACGGTGACGGCCGGGGGGATGTCCGGGTGCCATCGGTTGTGGCCGACCAACTGTTGGTCGGTGAACTTCTTCGCCGAATCCAAGGGGAACAGCAATTCCGGCACATTGACCTCCTAGCGACACAAACACACTTGCTTCCGAATGGAAGTATTCAATACTGGAGGTGTCTCGTCTGCGGTTCGGGCAAGTTACATCCGGATGACGTTGGCGGATAGGGCTTATGGTGTCGTTGTGCCTACCTACGTATTCCGTTGTGGACAGGGTTGCCCGGACTTCACCGAACAACATTCGATGGCGAGCGTGCCCGCCGATACGCCGTGTCCGAGCTGCAGCGGCGCGGCCAGGCGCCGAATCGGAGCGCCCGCCCTGGGCGCCGGCAACTCGCCGGGCATGCGGGTGCAGGACGCCACCCGCGCCACGGCGGACCGCCCTGATGTCGTCCAGAGCCTGCCCACGAGTCGCCGCCGCGCGCCGGTGACCACGAATCCGTTGCACCGCAAGCTCCCCCGGCCCTAGCCCGGACAAAGCAAAACCCCGCGCACTCCGGGATCGCCGGGTTTGTGCGCGGGGTTTTGTCAGTGAGCAGCGGGTGTGCTGCCCAAGTTCTTACTGCTGGCCGACCTCGAACCGCACGAAGCGGGTCACGGTGACGCCGGCCTCGTCCAGCAGGGCCTTCACTGTCTTCTTGTTGTCGGACACCGACGGCTGGTCGAGCAGCACGACGTCCTTGTAGAAGCCGGTGACGCGGCCTTCGACGATCTTCGGCAGTGCGGCCTCGGGCTTGCCCTCTTCCTTGGCGGTCTCCTCGGCGATACGACGCTCGTTGGCGACCAGGTCGGCGGGCACGTCCTCACGGGTGAGGTACTTGGCCTTCAGCGCGGCGATCTGCAGCGCGACCGCGTGAGCGGCCTCTTCGGAAGCACCGTTGTACTCGACCAGCACACCCACGGCCGGCGGGAGGTCCGCGGCACGCTTGTGCAGGTAGGTCTCGACGGTGCCGTCGAAGTAGGCGACCCGGCGCAGTTCGAGCTTCTCGCCGATCTTCGCGGACAGGTCCGCGACCAGCTGCTCGACGGTGGTGCCGTCGACGGTGGCGGCCTTGAGGGTCTCCACGTCGTTGGCCTTGGCCGCGACGGCAGCGGTGAGGATCTGGTCCGCGAGAGCCTGGAATTCGGCGTTCTTGGCGACGAAGTCGGTCTCGGAGTTCAGCTCGATGAGGGCGCCGTCCTTG
Source organism: Mycobacterium sp. SMC-17 (assembly GCF_045310915.1). Lineage (NCBI taxonomy): Bacteria > Bacillati > Actinomycetota > Actinomycetes > Mycobacteriales > Mycobacteriaceae > Mycobacterium > Mycobacterium sp. SMC-17. The sequence continues at coordinate 72,358 of NZ_JBJIAK010000002.1, forward strand.
GCGGCGACCAGGCCCTCGGCGGTGGCGCGCTCAGCGCGCTTGCCGACGTCCTTGGCACCCTTGATGCGCAGGACCTCGACGGCCTTGTCGAAGTCACCCTCGGTCTCAACCAGTGCGTTCTTGCAGTCGAGCATGCCGGAGCCGGTGAGCTCCCGCAGTCGCTTTACGTCAGCAGCGGTGTAGTTAGCCATCTCAGCTTTCTGTGGTGGTGGTTTCGGTGGCGGCTTCCGGAGAAGACGCGGTCTCGGTTCCTGCCGTGGCCCCGGCGAGCAGTTCCTGCTCCCACTCGGCGAGCGGCTCGGCGCCTTCGGCCTCGGTCTTGGCACCCGAGCGGGCCTGCAGACCCTCGGCAACCGCGGAGGCGATCACCTTGGTCAGCAGCGCGGCGCTGCGGATGGCGTCGTCGTTACCCGGGATCGGGTAGTTGACCTGGTCGGGATCGCAGTTGGTGTCCAGGATCGCGATGACCGGGATGCCGAGCTTGATGGCCTCGGAAACGGCCAGGTGCTCCTTGTTGGTGTCGACGACCCAGATGGCCGACGGAACCTTCTGCATGTCCCGGATACCGCCGAGGCTGCGCTCGAGCTTGTTCTTCTCACGCGTCAGCATGAGGATTTCCTTCTTGGTGCGACCCTCGAAGCCACCGGTCTGCTCCATCGACTCGAGTTCCTTCAGGCGCTGCAGGCGCTTGTGAACGGTCGAGAAGTTGGTGAGCATGCCGCCCAGCCAGCGCTGGTTGACGTAGGGCATGCCGACGCGGGTGGCCTCGTCGGCGATGGACTCCTGGGCCTGCTTCTTGGTACCGACGAAGAGCACGGTGCCGCCGTGGGCAACGGTCTCCTTGACGAATTCGTACGCCTTGTCGATGTAGGTCAGCGTCTGCTGCAAGTCGATGATGTAGATGCCGTTGCGGTCGGTGAAGATGAACCGCTTCATCTTGGGGTTCCAGCGACGGGTCTGGTGCCCGAAGTGTGCGCCGCTGTCCAGCAGCTGCTTCATGGTCACTACGGCCATGTTGGTGCCTCACTCAGTTATCGGTTGTCGTCCGGCATCGGGTGATTCCGGACCCTGGCGTCTGCTGCGTGCCGGACCCAACTCGGTTGTCCGAGGTGGGACCGCCCGGCATGCGGTGGCGACCCGAGATCGAGCCGCTGTGCAGGCGCGCGAAGTCAACCCACGAATGCGGATTGCAGGTGGAAGTTTACACGCTCGCCGGGGGTGCTTTTGTCCACAGTGCGCGGGTTGTCCACAGATCGGGTTTCTGGGGGTGCCGAAGCCGCCGCCGAAGCGCTGAACTGGCCTGATGCGGACTCTACTGGCGCTCCTGCTCGCCGGACTCGGCTCGACCGGCGTGGCGCACGCCACCGACGACCGGCTGGACTGGCCGCTGCGGCCGCGACCGGCCGTCGTGCGCGCGTTCGACGCGCCGCGGCCGAACTGGCAGCGCGGGCATCGTGGCGTCGACCTCGCCGGTGCCGCCGGCCAGACGGTGTACGCCGCCGGCCCAGGCACCGTGGTGTTCGCCGGGGAGCTCGCGGGCCGGCCGGTCGTGTCGGTCGCTCATCCGGGCGGGCTGCGGACCAGCTACGAGCCCGTCCGGGCGGCGGTGCGCGCCGGCGCCGTCGTCGCGGCGGGTACGCCGCTCGGCACGCTGCTGGCCGGCCACCCCGGCTGCGCAAGTTGTCTGCACTGGGGCGCGATGTGGGGCGCGTCGTCCGATGCCGACTACGTCGATCCCCTCGGCCTGCTCGCCACCACCCCGATCCGCCTCAAGCCCCTTTGACCGCGAGCGGCCGTGTTTGTACGGCGACACGCCGCTATTCGCGTGCACGATGCGCACCCTCGCCGGCCGCGAGCGGCCCCCAAAATGCTCGCGACGACGAGTTAGGCCCGAGGGTGGGCCTGGTCGTGGACGGCGCGCAGCCGGGCGACGGTCACGTGCGTGTAGAGCTGCGTCGTCGCGAGCGATGAATGCCCCAGTAGCTCCTGCACCACGCGCAGGTCGGCACCACCTTCCAGCAGGTGGGTGGCCGCGCTGTGGCGCAAGCCGTGCGGCCCGATGTCGGGTGCACCGTCCACCGCCGAGATCGTCTGGTGCACGACGGTTCGCGCCTGTCGGGGGTCGAGGCGTCGTCCCCGTGCCCCGAGCAGCAGCGCCGGGCCGGACGTCGCGACCGCCAGCGCCGGGCGGCCGTCGGACAGCCAGGCCCGCAGCGCGTTGAAGGCCGGTTCCCCGAAGGGCACGGTGCGCTCCTTGTCGCCTTTACCGAGCACGCGCAGCAACCGGCGGCTCTGGTCGACATCATCGATGTCCAGGCCGCACAGCTCGCTGACACGGATGCCGGTGGCATACAGCATCTCGACGATCAGCCGGTCCCGCAGCGCCACCGGATCACCTTGTTCGGCACCGGAATTCGCCGCCGACATGGCATCGACGGCCTGGTCCTGACGCAGCACTGCGGGCAGCGCACGATGCGCCTTGGGGGTCTGCAGCCGGACGGCCGGGTCGGTCTCGAGCAGCCCGCGCCGCACGGCCCACGCAGTGAAGGTCTTGACCGCCGAGGTCCGGCGGGACAGCGTGGTCCGGGCGGCGCCCCTGGCGGCCTGTTCGGCGAGCCACGACCGCAGCGTCATGAGGTCCAGGTCCGCGAGGGTCGCGTCGTCGCCGAGGAATTCCCCCAACGACCGCAGGTCACCGAGATAGGCGCGCCGCGTGTGCTCGGAACGCCCGCATTCGAGTTCGAGGTACTGATCGAACTCGTCGAGAACCGCCTGGTGCACTCCCCTACGTTGGCAGAACGCTCGGCCGATCGCCCGTCACGCCACCCGTCGGTTTCCGAGCTGTGACCTCAGGCGTCGACGCGCCTGCCCGCACGTTCGGCGAACGCATCGAGCGCAGCAAGAACTTCCGGGGATCGCCATACGCGATTGCGGCGCCCAGCGGTGGTCTCGATGATCACGCCTGCCTCAACCAATGGAGTCAGTACGCGCTGGGCGTGTGCAGTCTGGGCCACAATGCCTTTGTCCACGAGCAGTGCGGCATTGATCACGGGGCGGCTGGTCAGTAGGTCGGCCACCTTCCACGCTCCTGAATCCGCACGCGCGGTGATCCTGTCGTTCCAGCTGGCGCGGATGGTACGCAGGTCTGTGACCAGCTGCCGACCGTTGACCGTGGCGCGCAGACTTGCCTCGGCAAATCGCTCCACGATGGGCGCGGCGTCACCCTCCCGGTACGCCGTAAGTGCCCCGATGTATCCGTCCGTATCGGCCAGCAACCCCGCCGACACCGGCACAGTGATCTGACGAGTCAGTGCCTTATTGCGCAGCATTGCCTGGACCAGCGCACGCCCGGTGCGACCGTTGCCGTCGGTAAACGGGTGCAGCGTCTCGAATTGAGCGTGGGCTACCGCGATCAGCGGCAGTACTGCGGTGTCGGTGCGCCTCGTGAACGCGATGAGGTCGTCGATCGCAGCGGGAATGAGTTCGTGACGTGGGCCTACGAATGTCGCACCGACAGGTGTCGATCCACGACCGATCCACACCGGCTCGGTACGCCATTGCCCCGGGGTGTGCCGTGGCTGATTGACCATGAGCGCGGCGTGCATCGCGAGGATGGCTGCGGCGTCGATGGTCCCCGAGAGATCCAACGCAGCCTGCATCGCGGCGGTGTTGGCGACGATGTCGGCGGCGTTGCGCTTGCCAGTGCCACCGACGAGCTCTTCCTCGGCGACAGATCTTGCCGACGCCGAGAGATTCTCGATCTGGGAGCTGGCAGCAGATTCCGACCGCAGCAGGACCGCAGCGAACGGTGCGATCTCGCCGCCTAGTTCGGCGTCGAACCGGGCGATCTCGCTGCTTCAGCCTCGGCCAAGACCGCGTCAGGCAACACCAGGTCCAGCTCGGCGATGCTTGCCGGCACTGCTGGATGGTAGGTGCCGTGTTTGGGTGGCATACCTGCGTAATGAACCTGCGGCTCCCAGCGCACATCCTCGTAAGTAACAGCGCTAAGTGGATGCACACTGCGACCTTACATCCATTTATCGGTTAAGTGGATGTAAGATTGGGTGTTGCATCCACTTGTTCGCTCAGGCGTCGACGCGACGCAAGGCATCCGGCGTCAGTTCGGCCAGTGAGCGGTAGCCGTCGATGGCCATGGTCAGGTCGGTCTCGGCCAGCAGGGACCGCACCACGTGAACGACGCCGGCGGTGCCGGCCAGCGCCATGCCGTACGCGTACGGCCGGCCGATGCCGACCGCCGTCGCCCCCAGCGCCAGCGCTTTGACGACGTCGGCGCCGGTCCGGACGCCGGAGTCGAACAGCACCGGCAGTCCGTCGGCCGCCGCGACGACGCCGGGCAGGCAGTCGATGGCCGGAATTCCGCCGTTGGCCTGCCGGCCGCCGTGGTTGGAGCAGTAGATGCCGTCGAGGCCGGCGTCGCGGACGCGCCGCGCGTCGTCGGGGTGACAGATGCCCTTGACCAGCAGCGGCAACTTCGTCAGCGATCGCAGCCAGGGCAGGTCGTCCCAGGTCAGCGGGTTGCCGAAGTCCTGCACCCACTGCATCACCACGCCCTGTGGGTTCTGCTCGGGCGGCGCGGGCAGCTTGGCACGGAAGACCGGGTCGCTGGTGTAGTTGGACAGACAGTGGCCGCGCAGCTGCGGGAAGTTGGCCGTCGACAGGTCGCGGGGACGCCAGCCGGGTACCCAGGTGTCGAGGGTGACGACGATGCCCTGGTACCCCGCCGCTTCGGCACGGCTGACGAGGCTCGCCGCCAAATCGCGGTCTTTCGGGGTGTACAGCTGGAAAAAGCCTGGGGTATCACCGAATTCGGCGGCGACGTCCTCCAGCGGATCGCTGGTGAGCGTCGAGACCATCATCGGCACCCCGGTCTGGGCCGCAGCCCGCGCGGCATGCAGGTCGCCGTGGCCGTCGCGGGCACAGATGCCCATGACGCCGATGGGCGCGAGGAACAACGGCGATGGCAGCTTCAGCCCGAACAGGTCGATCGTCAGGTCCCGCTCGGTGGCCCCGACCAGCATCCGCGGCATGAGGCCCCAGCGCTCGAAGGCGCTGACGTTGACGCGTTGCGTCCGCTCGTCACCGGCGCCGCCGGCGACGTACGACCAGATCGACGGCGGCATCGCGGCCTGGGCGCGCTCCTCGAGTTCCGCGAACGAGATCGGCAGCGTCGGGACGACACCGCCGAGCCCCTGCAGGTAAATCTCGAGTTGATAGTCACCGAACGCCATCAGGCCGCCCTTCCGTCGCAAACTTCGGCTGAGGATCGCACATTAGCGTCGGCCTGCGCGTCGGCTTTCCGGCCTATGCCTCGGCTTCGGCCTTCGCCAGCTCGGCCTTCCACTGCCGGAAGGTCTCTTCGGTCCGGCCGCGGCGCCAGTAGCCGGAGATGGACGCCCATTCGGCGCCGACGCCGCGCTCCTTGCGCAGGTAGGGCCGCAGGTTGTGCATGACGGTCTGCGCCTCACCGTGCACGAACACCTGGACCTGGCCGGGCAGCCAGTCGGCCGCCCGGACCGCCGCGATGAGCGGCGCGTTGTCGCCGGCCTGGTCATCGGGCACGAGGTCGGCGCGGCCGCCGCGGTGGATCCACTGGATCTTCACGCCGGCCGGCGCGGTCAACTCGAGTTCGTCGTCCGGTCCGTCGACTTCGATGAAGGCCTGGCCGATCGCGTTGGGCGGCAACGCTTCCAGCGCGGTGCTCAGCGCCGGCAGCCCGGCTTCGTCGCCGGCCAGCAGGTGCCAGTCGGCGGCCGGGTTGGGCGCGTATGCCCCATTGGGTCCCATGAGATACGCGGGGTCGCCTGGCGCCAACGACGCCGCCCACGGCCCGGCCACGCCGGTGTCGCCGTGTACGACGAAGTCGACGGTGAGTTCGCGCTGCTCGACGTCGACGCTGCGCACGGTGTAGGTCCGCACCGTCGGGCGCTGGTCGGCCGGCAGCTCCTCGAAGCTGTCCAGCGTCAGCGGCTGCGCGAGACCGGCGACCTGGACGCCCGTGGGCACGATGACGAACTTGACGTAGGAGTCTGTGAATTCCTTGGGAGTGAAGGTGTCGAACCCGTTGCCGCCGAACACAACACGAATCATGTGCGGGGTCAGGCGCTGGGTGCGGAGTACTTCGAACGTATGAATCGGACGGCCTGCCACGAACTCGACTATACGAGCGGCGCGGCCGCCGTGGTGGGCTACCGAGCCAGCACCGCCGCCGTGTACTTGGGCTTCCAGTCCGACGTCAGCAACGCACCGAAGTTGGATTCGAGGTCGTCACGCTTGGCGGTGTCGGTGTCACGCACCGCGAAGATGAAGGCCGGGCCGCTCCAACCCGTCCCCGCCACGCCCGACAGCACCTGCAGAATCTGGCGCGCCTGCTCGTCCTGGCTGACGCCCCGGGCCTGCGGCGCGCACGTCGAGGCGCCCAGTTCCGTCATCCACACCTTCTTGTCTCCGTCGCCGTTGACGGTCATCAGATCGTGCACCCGCACCAGGTCCGACCACCCGTTGTCGCCGTCTTCGGCGATGCCGCCCGGGAACACATACGGGTGCATCGCGGTGGCGTCGAAGAACTTCCGCGCGCCATTGGCGTACATGTCGGCGAGGAATTTGGTCGGCGCGTCCGGGCCGGTGGCGCGGCTGAGCCCGGCGGCGATGACCGTGGCGTCGGGCTGAATGGCCTTGATCGCCGGATAGGCCGCCTTGAGCAGCTCGGTGTAGACGGCAGCGCGGTTGTCGGTGAATCCGAAGAACAGCGGCAGATTCGGCTCGTTCCAGATCTCCCAATCGGCGACGCGGTCGCCGTAGCGCTGCACGACGGCCGTGACGAAGGCGGCGTAGTCCGCCGGATTCACCGGTGGCGCACTGAAATACGAACCCGGCGCCCGAGCCCACGTGGGGCTGTACGCGATCAGGCCGAGCACCTTCAGGCCACGCTTCTTGGAGCCGTTCACCCAGTGGTCGACGTAGTGCCAATTGTATTGGCCCTTAACAGGTTCCACGATGTGCCAGTCGATCAGCACCCGCATCCACTCCGCCCGCGTTCGGGCCACGGCATCGAGTTCGCGGTCGGCGTCGGCGTCGCTCATCCAGGACTGCGGCGCGCCGACGCTGAATCCATAACCGGCGTCGGGCACCGCGGGCATCGCGACGAGCGAAGGCCGCACCCACACGCATTCGCCCGCTAGCAGCGCGACGACCAATCCGATGACGGCAGCGAGCCACCGAAAACAGCGGCGAGCGCGAACCATGCCAGCGGGCATTCAGGCGGACGGCTGCAGTGCGGGCAGCGGCTCGGTCGCGATGCGGTGCGCCTCTTGGGTGTCGATCCCCAAGGCGCGCAACACAAGTTCCGCAGTGGCCGAGCCTGCCTCACGCCAGGTCTGATGACCTTCCAGAACCATCCACATGGCGCTGACCGTGGCGCCCATGACCATCGAGGCCACGCTGTCGACTCCGATCTCACCCAGCTGGTAGCGGCCGGCCGCCACGCCGGCGTCGACGTCACTGCTCGGCGGGCCGGCCATCCAGGTGCGCAGCGTCTCTTCGCTGAGGCCGAACTTGACGGCGAACCGTCCCAGCATGGGGTTCTCGTGCCCATAGCGCACCCACATCCGAATGCCCGTGGCCAGCCTCGTCGCGGCATCATCGGTCGCCGCCGCCAGGAACGAAGCCGAAACGCGCCGATGCAGGTCCGCGGTGACCTCACTGACGACGCGATCGAACAGATCGTCCATCGAGCCGACGTTCCGGTACAGGGTGCCGCGGGCCACGTTCGCCTCTTGCGCCAGCTCACTGATGGTGACCTGCGTGGTGCCCTTCTCGACGAAGAGCCGCACTGCCGCCGTCACGATCCGGTCGTCAGTTGTGGTCATGGCGCGGCTCCTTCAAGTTCTCCTGCACCGTCTGCATCACCTGTCCAATCCATAACGATAGCAACAGCGATTGCACACATCATCGATCTTCTGAACAACTTTGTTCAAAATACACCCTTGACTTGTGTTGAACACTTCTGTTCAATTCGATACATAGTTGTTGCCACTCGAAGGGATCAACGATGATCGAACCCTCCCCGACTGACCGGATCCCGGTACTGATCGCCGGCGGCGGGCCGGTCGGCCTCACCTTGGCGCTGACCTTGGCCCGTCAGGGCGTGCCGGCACTACTCGTCGAACGCAATCCGTCGACGACGACGCACCCCAAGATGGACATCACCAATGGCCGCAGCATGGAGCTGTACCGGCAACTCGGCATCGCCGACGAACTACGCAAAGTGGCTGTCCCCGAGGACAATCCGTTCGACGTCGCGTGGGTCACCAAGCTCAGTGGGTGGGAGTTGGCGCGATTCCGCTACCCCGGGGTGGCCGCGCGCCGCGACGCCATCCGGGCCTGCATCGACGGGACCATGGCGTTGGAGCCCCCGATGCGGGTCTCCCAGGCGATTCTCGAACCGGCGCTGAAGGAGATCCTGGAGACGCGCACCGGCGTCGACGTCCGGTATGGGTGGGCATTGCAGTCGTTCCGCCAGGACGCCGGCGGCGTCGACGCCGTCATCAACTGCAGCGCCACCGGCGAGACCCGGACCGTACGCGCGGACTATCTGGCCGGTTGCGACGGCGCCGGCAGCATCGTGCGACGCGAACTGGGAATCGCGTTGCACGACATCGATATCCGCCGTATGGCCGCCCGCGAAATCGGGCTGCGCAAAATGGTCGCGGGCACGGTGCGGGCATTCATGGACCAGCGACAGACCCCGATGGACGGCCGCGTGTACATGGTGCATTTCACTTCCCCGGCCCGCGAGATCTTGGAGCGGTTCGGCACCACCTGGCACACCCAGTCCCCCGAAGGCTGGACCCTCATCTCGCAGAACGACCGTGACACCTGGACGTTGCACACGCTGATCGGCGTGGGAGTGAAGACCGAGGCGATCGATCCGAAGCAGTTCCTGTTCGCCCGCCTGGGAGTCGAATTCGACTGCGACATCATCGTTGCCAACGAGTGGCGGCCCCGGCTGTCGCTGGCCGACTCGTACGGGCACGGCCGAGTCTGGCTGGCCGGCGACTCCGCCCACCAGGTGGTGCCCAACGGTGGCTACGGCATGAACACCGGTGTCGGCGACGGGGTCGGGCTGGGCTGGGCGCTGGCCGCCGTTGTCAACGGCTGGGGCGGTCCGCGCCTGCTCAGTGCGTACGCGGCCGAACGCCGCGGCGTCGGGATCGCCAATCGGGATGCCTCAGCACGCCACACCATGGTGCGCCTGGCCATCCAAATGGCAAACCGCGCTTCGCTTTCCGGGCAGAACTGGTCAGGTGAACGCGACCGCGCACGCCTGGGACGCGAGATTCTGGATCTCGGCAACCTCGAAAACGAGGCCGACGGAATCGAGTACGGATACCGCTATGACACCTCACCGGTCGTCTGTACGGAACCGAGCTGCCCGCCGGCCGGCCCCTCACATCGGTACATCCCGAGCACCGTGCCGGGTGCCCGCCCGCCGAGTGTCTTCCTGCCCGATGGCACAGCGTTGTTCGATCTGTTCGGCCCCGGATTCACCCTGCTGCGTTTCACCGATATCGATATCACCGACTTGATGGCGGCGGCCGACGACCGCGGTGTCCCACTGACCGTCGTCGACGTCCGCGACGCACACACCCGCAAGCTCTACGAGCGCGACCTGGTGCTCATCCGTCCCGATCAGCACGTCGCATGGCGCGGAGACCACGGCCCCGCCGACGCGCTGGCCGTGATCGACAAGGTCCGGGGTGCGGTCGGCGCCGCGGTCACAGCGTCACGAAAGGAGTACGCACGATGAGCAGCAACACCATTGGCGCCCACAACGGCCTGCACAGCGCGCAGGGGGCACTGGCCGGCGAGCACCCTGGGCGCTCCCGCAACCCACTGATCAAGGTGACGGACGTCGCCTGGCTGGAATTCGACAAACCCGACCTGGCGCGCGCCGAGGCCTTTGCCCATGCATTCGGCTTCGGCACCGCGCTGCGCACCGATACCGAATTGCATTTGCGCGGCAGCGATCCCGACGCCCCGTGTGTCCTCATCCGGCGTGGCGCGCAGACGCGTTTCCGCGGCATGGCGTTCGCCGCCGGCGACGACACAGACCTGGTCCGACTGGCCGACAAGACCGGCGCCCGGGTGACCGCGCTACCGGAGGCGATCGGCGGGCTGGGTGTGCACTTGACCGACCCCAGCGGTATTCCGGTGCACGTGGTGTCCGGTACGCATCCGCTGAGCCCGCTGCCGGCCCAGGCACCGCACACCTTCAACCTCGGCCACGATGTCGTCCGGATCAACGCCACTCAACGGCCGCCGCGGGTGCCGACGACGGTGCAACGCCTCGGCCACGTCGTCGTCCAGTCCACCAAATACCGTGCCGCGCTGGACTGGTACCTCGATACGCTCGGCTTGATCGTCAGCGACTTCCTGTACTTCCCGGGCCAGCGCGAACGCGGCCCCACCATGAGCTTCATCCGGTGTGACCGCGGCTCGATCCCGACCGACCACCACACCCTCGCCTTGGCGCTGGGGCCCGCGAACCGCTACGTCCACTCGGCCTATCAGGTCAGTGACCTCGACGCCCTCGCCGCCGGTGGTGAATACCTCAAAGACCATGGCTACCAACGCTCCTGGGGCATCGGCCGGCACATCCAGGGCAGCCAGATCTTCGACTACTGGCGTGACCCGGACGGGTTCATGGTCGAGCACTTCACCGACGGCGACATGTTCGACAGCACGCTCGAACCCGGATGGGCCGAGTTCACCGCCTCCGGCCTGGCGCAATGGGGACCGCCGGCCACCGCCGACTTCCTCGGCACCAGTCCGCGGCACGCGCGCGGCGAGGTACGAGAACTGCTCACCGCCCTGCGCAGCAACAACGAATTCGACGTCAACCGCCTCATCGGCCTACTGAAAGCAGCCAAGTCATGACCATCTCCGTTCTGCGCACCGCCGACGCCTGGTGGGTGCACACCGCCACCGGTGCCGCCAAGATCGCCACCGATGCGACCACCACGGGCGCCCTGCTCGCCGACCGCGTCGCCATCGAAGCCGCTGCCGCCGACACCGCCACGGTGCCGGTCGACAGCCTCGAACTCGTGTCTCCCGTGACCGTACCCTGCCGGGTGGTCGCCCAGATGACGAACTTCGCCTCGCACGTCAAAGACGCCGGGATGGAACCGGCCTCGATCCCGTTGACCTTCTTCCGTAAATCGTCGGCGTCGATCACGGGCCCATCGGACGCGATCGTCAAACCCAGCCACGTGCAGTTCCTGGACTACGAAGTGGAGATCGGTCTGGTCATCGGCACCGACATCCCGGTGGGCAGCACCATCACCGAGGCCAACCTCGCCGACTACGTAGCCGGACTGGTGGTCACCAATGACGTCTCCGCGCGCGACATCCAGCTGCCCCAGACACAGTTCTACGAGGCCAAGTCCTACCCCACCTTTACGCCCGTCGGCCCGGCCCTGGTGCTGTTGACCGCCGCCGAGCTCAAGCGCTTCGGCGAGCTGCGACTACAGCTGCGCGTGAACGGCCAACTGCGGCAAGACATGCGCGTTGCCGGCGACATGATCTACCCGCCGCTGCAGGCCCTGCAATCGCTGACCCGCTTTCAAGACCTCAGTGCCGGCGACCTGATTCTGACCGGCACACCCGTGGGCACCGCGCTGAGTGCGCCGCACAAGGCTGTCGCGTTCATCGGGTCGCTGCTGCCGCCCGCCGTGAAATGGAAGGCCTTCTTCAAGAGCCAGGCGCGCAACCCGAAATACCTGCACGACGGTGACGTCGTCGAGACGACCATCGCCACCGATGACGGCGCCATCGACCTCGGCGCCCAGCGCAACATCGTGAAGTACGCATGAGCGCGAACCTGTTGTGGCCCAGGTACTCCAGCCCGAGCGACCTGGCCGACATCGAAGCCGTCCCACTTTCCGAGCGGGGCTTGCCGGCCTCCACCTACGCGCTGCTGGCGCGCGCGGCACAGATGTGGCCGGACCGGATCGCCGTCAGCGTCGTGCCCGACGGCGAACGTTGGGAGAAGCCCGTTGAGCGCACCTTCAGCCAACTGCTGCACGACGTGCACCAGAGCGCAAACCTACTGCGCGACTTGGGTGTTCAGCGCCATGATGCCGTCGCGCTCATCGCACCGAACTGCGATGACCTGATCACCGCGACGCTGGCGGCTCAGCTCGCCGGCATCGCGGCGCCCATCAACGGCGGGCTCTCCCCGGAGCACGTCAGTGAACTGGTGCGGCGATCCGGCGCCCGAGTCCTCATCACGGCGGACGCTGAGCTCGACGCCTCGGCATGGGCGGTGGCAGAGCGTCTCGTCAGTGCCGGCTTGATCGACACCATCCTGCTGATCGGGCCGACCGGCGCGACGGCGATCGACGTCCCCACGGTGGCGGGAGCCAAGGTCGACTACCTGGCGCGACTGTCCACGGCACACGACGGCACCCGATTCCACGGCGCCGCACCGGAATCCACCGATCTGGCCGCGTTGTTCCACACCGGCGGAACCACCGGCGCGCCGAAACTGGCCGCCCACACGCACGCCAACGAGGTGGCCGATGCATGGATGATCGCCGCCAACACGGTGCTCGATGAAACCCCGGTGTTGTTCGCCGCGCTGCCACTGTTCCACGTCAACGCCCTCGTGGTGACGCTACTGGCGCCGCTGCTGCGCGGACAGCAGGTGCTGTGGGCCGGCCCGCTCGGCTACCGGGATATGTCGCTCTACGGCAACTTCTGGAAAATCATTGAGCGCTACGGGATCTCCACCATGAGCGCGGTACCGACGGTGTACGCCGTGCTCAGCCTGCTCCCCGTCGATGCCAACATCTCCAGTCTGCGGATGGCGATTGTCGGTGCCTCCGCGCTGCCGCCTGCGGTGCGCAGCGATTTCGAGTCGCACACCGGTGTCCCCCTGCTGGAAGGTTACGGCCTGACCGAGGCCACCTGCGCCAGCGCGCGCAGCTTCCCCGACCATCCCCGGCCCGGCTCGGCCGGTCAGCGGCTCCCCTACCAACAACTCAAGACCGTCGACATCGACGACAACGGCGACTGGCACGAACTGTCGGCCGGCCAGATCGGCACCCTCGTGGTCGGTGGCCCCACCGTGTTCCCGGGCTACGTCACCGACCGCAGCTCTGACGGTTTCGTCCTCGACGGCAACGGCAAGCTCGTCGACGGTTGGCTCGACACCGGCGACCTCGCATGGGTCGACGACGACGGCTTCGTCCATCTCTGCGGGCGCGCGAAGGACCTGATCATCCGCGGCGGGCACAACATCGACCCGGCAATGATCGAAGACGCACTGCTGGCGCATCCCGACGTCACCGGCGCGGCCGCGGTCGGCCGGCCCGACGTGCACGCCGGTGAGGTACCGGTCGCGTATGTCACATTGCGGCCCGACGCTGCCACAACTCCGGATTTGTTGCGGCAGTGGGCCGTTGAGCACGTCGCCGAGAGCGCGGCCGCTCCGAAATCGGTAATCGCGATCGACGCCATCCCCGTCACCGCCGTCGGTAAGCCGTACAAGCTGCCGCTGCGGGCCGACGCCGCCCGAAGCGCGGTCCGTGACGCCGTCGCAGATGTCGACGGCGTGCGCGGCGTGACCGCGGATACCGAAGACGCAGCAACGGTTGTCACGGTGCGCGTGGCCCCCGGCACGGACCGTGCCCCGGTCGAGGCAATCCTGGGCCGTTACGCCCTCACGTGGCGGCTGGTGGATGCGGAGTGAGCACCGTGACGCCAACCCGCACCACGTCGCTGCTTGCTCCACTCATGTTGCGTAGCGATCTCTCGCGTGACGCAGCCACCACATACTGGGCAAAGACGCACGCCGACAAGGTCATACGTTTGCCACATCTCCTCGAATACAACCAACGGCTGTTCTCGTCCACCGACCACGGGTTCTGGCCGGCCACCGCCGGCATAGGTACCTCGATACCGCGCACATGGCACCTCGACGGCTGCGCCGAGATCCGATTCACCAGCGCCGCGGCCATGCTGCGCACCGGCCTGCACTCGCGCGAGGTGTTCCTCGATGAGCAGAACGTCTTCACCCGGGTGTTGGCCCACCACACAGGGCCGCGCGGCGGACGCTGGTTCACCGACGGGTACGACAACTCCGCCCAGCAGCACGTCGCACTGTTGTTGCGCCGCCGAATGGGTGTCGCCGCCAGGATGTTTCGTTCCTTTGTGCATCAGCAGCTGAGCCCGGCGCTGATGGCAGCAGGCGCAAGGGATCTACGGTCCTACGCCTTCCTACCGTATACCCCGCTTCTCGGCGGATCGCCCGGCGTCGCCCACGACAACCCGCCCCAACACCGGTACCACGCAGCGGTGTTTTTCGGCGTGGACGATCGCGCCGCGCTCGACGAGCTTCTCACACACGACAATTTGGCCGAGGTGCTCGACACGCAGCACACCGTGCTGACCGCAGTGCACGGCTATGCGGTGGAGCGCACCGTCCCGGTGATCGGCCGTTCTCGAACCACATCTTTCAACCTCATCGAAGGGACGACCCCATGAGCTTGCCCACCCCGAACCCGTCGTCGACTGCCGTCGTCACCGGCGCGTCATCCGGCATCGGCGCCGACATCGCACGCGAACTCGCCGCCCGCGGCCACAACGTCACCTCGGTGGCCCGCCGCGAAGACCGGCTGCATGCACTTGCTGCGGAGCTCTCGTCAGAAGTCAATGTCGAAGTGATCGGGTGCGATGTCACCGATCCGACGCAGCGGGCCGCACTGTTCAGCACCATCGCAACGCGCGGTCTGCAGGTCGACATCCTGGTCAACAATGCGGGCATCGGAACCATTGGCGCAGTTGTCGACTCGTCCGTGGATGCGGAAATCAACCAGGTCCGCGTCAATGTCGAGGCTGTCATCGACCTGACGACCCGCGCCGTACAGCAGATGGTTCCCCGCCGCCGCGGCGCCATCCTCAACGTCGGGTCAAGCGCCGGGTTCATGCCGACACCCACACAGGCCGGCTACGCCGCCACCAAGGCATTTACCCATGTGTACGGCGAAGGACTGCGCGGAGAGCTCGCGGGCACCGGCGTCACTGTCGCCACGTTGTGCCCAGGGCCTGTGGCGACCGAATTCCTCTCTGCCGCAGGCGCTGACGACGATGTATTCCGGTTGCCCAAAATGATGTACATGTCCTCCCGCGACGTTGCACGAGCCGGCATCGAGGCCATCGATCGCGACTGCGGGACGGTGATCCCGGGGTGGCCAACCCGGGTTGTCACCCGTATCGCGCGCCTTGTTCCCAACCGCCTCCTCGTGCGTGTTCTTGCCTCGGGCAGGCGCTCGCTGCTGACGAGCAGTTGATCCCATGACCGACCCCTCCTCGACGGCATCCGCACTCAAATCCGCAATGTGCGTGGCGGTCCCGAACTATCTGCGGTGGTACCACCGCCACGAAATCCACATCGACGCCGAGATTCCCGAGCCGGCGTTGCTTGTCGCCAATCACGGCTTCGGCGGCCTGGCGGACCTCAACGTGCTGGCGATGATCGCCGTCCGCGAGAAAGCGGCACTCAAACGGCCGACCACCGCGCTCGTTCACCAGGTGGCGTGGACGGTCGGCGCGGGCCGCATCGCCGAGTTTCTCGACGGCCGGCCCGCAAGCCAGGAATCGGCAGACGCCGCCTTCGCCGCCGGGCACAACGTGCTGGTGTTCCCCGGCGGCGACGTCGATGCCGGGAAGTCCTGGCGGGACCGCAATCAGGTGCATTTCGATGAGCGCTGCGGGTTCGCCCGCCTGGCCATGACTCATGACGTCCCGGTGGTCCCCGTCGTGACGGCCGGCGCCGGTGACTCGTTGTTCGTCGTGTCCGACGGCCGAGGCCTCGCCCGACGATTGGGCCTGCACCGGCGTCTGCGCATGAAGACATTGCCCATCAGCGTCACCATTCCGTGGGGACTCAATATCGGCGTCGCCGGCATGCTCCCCTACGTCGCATTGCCGACCAAGCTGGTGACCGCGGTCCTGCCCCCGATGACCGCGAATCCCGGGGAAACCGCCGAGGACTTCGCGTCCCGAATCGAGGCCGCCATGCAGACGCGCCTCGACGCACTCGTCGCCAACCGCATGCCGATCATCGGCTGATTCGAGTCGAGGATCGAAATGCCTGACCCTGTAACGCAATCCGTGCCCGTTGTCGTCGTCGGAGCGGGACCGACCGGTGTCACTGCCGCGACGTTGCTCGCCGACCACGGCGTGCCGACGCTGGTTCTGGACCGCTGGGAATCGGTCTATCCCCAGCCCCGCGCGGTGCACCTCGATGACGAGATTCATCGCATTCTTGCCCGCCTCGGCGTGGCCGAAGAGTTCGCCACGATTTCCCGCCCAGCGCTCGGCTTACGGTTGCTCGACCAGAACCACCACACGCTGGCACAGTTCGACCGCGACCCCGCCCGCAGCCGGCATGGCTTCCCGCAAGCCAACATGTTCGACCAACCCGAACTGGAACAGCTGCTGCGTGCCAACCTGGCCACGCGACCAAATGTGCAGCTGCGCGGCAACTCCGAGGTCACCGGCATCACCCAACACGAACCGGGCCGCGTCCGGGTGACCTACTCCGACCGCGCCACCGGGACGGAGCACGTCGTCGAAACCAGCTACGTGCTGGGCTGCGACGGAGCCAACAGCATCGTGCGAGCCTCCATCGGTGCGGCCATGGACGACCTGCGGTTCGAGCAGCGCTGGCTGGTGGCCGACGTCGTCACCGAAGCCGAACTCGAGCAGTGGGATGGCGTGCACCAGGTCTGCGATCCCGTTCGGGCTGCGACGTACATGCGGATCGGCCCCAACCGCTACCGGTGGGAGTTTCGACTGCTGCCGCCGGAAACAGCCGCCGACTTCAGCACGATCGAGACCCTTCGGCCCTTGATCGCACCGTGGATCGGCGATGTCGCCGACGACGACCTCGACCTGGTGCGGGTCACCGAGTACACGTTTCGCGCACAGATCGCCGACAGATGGCGGGACCGCAACGTGTTCCTCCTCGGCGACGCCGCCCACCTCACGCCGCCCTTCATCGGGCAGGGCATGGGCGCGGGCCTGCGTGACGCGATGAACCTGGCGTGGAAAGTCGCCGGTGTGATCGACGGCGAACTACCCGAAGCACTGCTGACGACCTACGAGCAGGAGCGGAAACCCCACGCGCGCAGCATGATCGGCCTGGCATTGGCCATGGGGTGGGCAATGACGGCCGGTGGTCATGCGGGAAACTTGGTGCGGCGCACCGTCACACCCCGGCTCCGGTTGATACCCGGCCTGCGCGACAAGCTCACCCACGGCACGACCCCCCGGCTGCACGAGTCTGCGTTGGTCATCAAGAGCCGGAGACCCCGCCACCTTGCCGGCACCTTGTGCCCCAACCCGGTACTGGCCGACGGCCGGCGCCTGGACACGGTGTTGGGCAACGGCTTTGCACTCGTCACCACGACGCGTCCCCTGGCGTTCCAGCTCGCCGCGCTCGATGAGCACGGCATCGTCGTTCATGTCGCCGAGCCCGGGGGCGAACTGGAGCGGTGGCTGCGCCACGGACATGCGACCGCTGCCGTAGTCCGGCCAGATCGGACGGTCATGTGCGCGGGCCGCGACGTGTCGAAACTCTGTGCCGCGATACCAGGTTTCACGTCATTCGCTCAGGCTCGCAACGCCCAGCCACCCATCCAGACCACCAGTTAGGCGATCGTCATGTCGTCCTTCCTCTACCAACTGGGCCACCTGCTGGTGCGCCGGCGCCGCTGGGTCATCGTGGCCTGGCTGCTCGCGCTCGCCGTCGCGGGCGGCCTGGCCGGCTTCAACAAGGGCACCGACGACACCTTCTCGGTGCCCGGCACCCAATCTCAGGACGCCCTGGACTACCTCGGGCGCGTGTTCCCCGAAACCAGCGGCTCCTCGGCCCAGCTGGTCATCGTCGCCCCGGCCGGCCAGGACGTCACTGCGCTGAGCGCCGCACCGACCGCGACTGCCGTCGACCAGCTCACCAAGCTGCACCAGGTCGCCTCGGTCATCAACCCGTTCGATCCCGCCCCGAAGACCGACACCCCGCCCGGCAGCCCACAACCCCGGATTCAGGCACCCATCTCGACCGACCATCGCGCCGCGATCCTCACCGCCCAACTGACGGTCGCACTCGCCGACGTCACGCCCGAGACCCGCGATCAGATCACCCATATCGGACAAGACCTGGCCACCGCGATCGGCCACGGCGTGAGCGTGCACGTCGGTGGGCCCGCCTTCAGCAATCCGGTCCCCAAACTCAGCCCCACCGAAGGGATCGGCCTACTCATCGCGCTGCTGGTGCTGCTGGTGGTGTTCGGGTCCCTGATCGCCGCCGGTATGCCGCTACTGACCGCGATCCTCGGTGTCGCGATCTCGGTGGCGCTGATTTACGCCGCCACCGCCGTCACTCCCGTGTCGTCGACCGCGCCGATGCTGGCGGTGATGCTGGGGCTGGCCGTCGGCATCGACTACGCACTGTTCCTGTTGTCGCGGCACCGCGACCAACTCACCGAAGGTCTCGACGTCGCGGAGTCGGTGGCCCGCGCCACCGCCACGGCCGGATCGGCCGTGATGTTCGCGGGTCTGACGGTAATCATCGCGCTGCTGGGCCTGTTCGTCGGCGGTATCCCGTTCCTGACCACGATGGGTCTGGCGGCCGCTTCCGCCGTGGCGATCGCCGTCGCGATCGCGGTCACTCTGATCCCCGCGCTGATGGCTCTCGCCGGCGAACGTCTGCGGCCCAAAACCAAACCGACGCAGGCAAAAACGGCCACCAAGACGCGACCCCGCCGTATCGAATGGAGCCGACTGTGGGTGCAGTTGGCCACCCGCAAGCCGTTGGTGACGGTCGTCGTCATCGTCGCCGGCCTGGCCGTGTGCGCGCTACCGGCGACTGAGCTGCGACTTGCTCTGCCCGACAACGGTTCCGAAGAACACGGCAGCCCCGCCCGCGACACGTACGATGTCATCGACGAATATTTCGGCCCCGGCTACAACGGCCCGCTCATCGTCACGGCCGACATCATCGCCAGCACCGACCCGATCGGTGTGGTCAACAGGATCGCCGAAGACATCGCGCACCTGCCCGGGGTGGCCAGTGTCCCGCTCGCCACCCCAAACCCCAAGGCGGACACCGGCATCATCCAAGTCGTACCCACCACAGCCCCGGACTCGGCGCAAACCGAGACCCTCGTGAACACGCTGCGCGCCCAGCGTGAGCATTTCAAGCAGGCCTATGGCATCGACACCGCCGTCACTGGCATCACCGCCGTCGGTGTCGACGTGTCGGCCCAACTGGGCGCCGCGCTGGTGCCGTTCGGCGTGCTGGTCGTCGGGCTGTCACTGGTCCTGCTCGCGATGGTGTTCCGCTCGGTCTGGGTGCCCGTCAAAGCCACCGCCGGATATCTGCTGTCAGTGGGTGCCGCCTTCGGGGCGACCTCCTTCGTCTTCCAACAGGGCCACTTGGCGAGCGCGCTCGGGGTGGACCGGGTCGGCAGTGTGGTCAGCTTCCTGCCGATCATCCTCATGGGTGTGCTGTTCGGCCTGGCCATGGACTACGAGGTGTTCCTGGTCTCGCGGATACGGGAAAGCTATGTGCACGAAGGCGATCCGCAGCAGGCGATCCAATCCGGATTCGTCTCCGCCTCGCGCGTCGTGACCGCCGCCGCTGTCATCATGTTCGCCGTGTTCGCCGCGTTCGTCCCCGAGGGCAGCGCCGTCATCAAACCGATCGCCTTCAGCCTCGCCGTCGGCGTCTTCGTCGATGCGTTCCTGGTCCGCATGACCCTGGTCCCGGCGGTGCTCGCACTGCTCGGCCGGCGCGCGTGGCACCTGCCCGGCGCCATCGACCGCCGCCTGCCCATCTTCGACGCCGAAGGCGACGGCCTCATGCACGAACTGCGGCTGGCGGACTGGCCCGAACCCGGTTGCGACGATGCCATCGATGCCGCCGGTCTGACGCGCACCGACGACCGCGGTTGCACCGTCTACGCCGACATCGATCTGGCCGTGCCGCGTGGTTCCGTCCTCGTGCTACACGGCCCCGGTCCGGCCGGAAAGACCGCGCTGCTGTACACCCTGGCGGGCCGTGTCGGCCGCATCGCCGGTGACCTCAAAGTACTGGGACACGTTCTGCCGCAACATATGCGGACGGTCCGCCGACAGGTCGCCGTGGTCACCTGCCACGACACCGCCGCGCCGGAAGCCGCGCTCGACGAGGCGCTCGCGAACGACGTCGAGCTGATTCTCATCGACGACGCCGACGTCGTCATCCGCACCACCTCGCGGGACCGGCTGCGCGAAGTCCTCGCTGACCGCCACAGCACATCCGGACGCCCTGTCACCTTCGTGGTGACCTGCCAGGACCTCGCCCGCATCGCCGACCTGTTGCCCGATGACACCGACGGCGTCCACACCGTGGACCTCAACCCTGCAACCGCCGGAGCGACAAAATGATCGCCTCTCTCACCAGCCTCACCCGCGACTCCGTAGCGCACGGAAAGCTCCTGTGGCGCACTTGGTTCGGTCTGCTGTTGCTACCGGTGCTCGTGATGGGCCTGTTCCTGTGGGCGTTCTGGGCGCCCGAATCCAACCACGGCGCCGCCAAGGCCGCCGTGGTCAACAACGACAAGCCCGTGACCGTCGATGGCCAGACCATCCCGCTGGGGCGGCAATTGGCCAGCAACCTCACCACGTCGAAGGCTGCCTTCACCTGGATCCTGACGGACGCCGCAGATGCTCGCGACGGTCTGGCACGCGGCGACTACGGCGCCGTCGTCACCATCCCGGAAGACTTCTCCGCCAAGGCGACATCATCGGCGAGCAGCAATCCGCTCGATGCGGGTCAAGCCGAAGTCCGGGTGCAGGCGTCCAATGCCACCGGTGTCGCGGACCCGCTGGTCACCAGCCAAATCGCCCAGGTGGTGCTGCGAACCCTCAATCAGCAGATCGTCCAGACCTACCTGGACCGGGTGTACATGTCCTTCGGCACCATCCACGACCAGCTCGACGCCGCAGCGGACGGCGCATCCCAATTGGCCGACGGGGCAGACAAACTGACGGCGGGCGCAGCACAGCTGTCGGCCGGAACCAGTGAGCTTTCTTCGGGACTCGATGCGGCCCAAGCCCAGGTAAACCAGGTACGGACGGCAGCTTCCGGCTTGCAGGATCAACTTCAGCTACCACCGCCTCCCCCACCGCCGGCAGCGATCACCGGCCGCGTCGACGCACTCACCGGGCAGATCGGCACCGCCATCAATGGCGTCCATCAACTCGATTCCGGTGCGCATCAGTTGGAGGGCGGTTTGCGGCAACTGTCCGGTGGCGCACACGAATTGGCGACCCAACTCGCGCAGGGCCGCGATCAGGTACCCCCCTACGACAAGGCACAGCGGGAACGCATGAGCAATGTCGCGGCCACGCCCGCCGTTGCGGTAACCGACGGCACCGATCTGGGCGCTGCCGTCGCCGCAGTAGCGGTAACCCTGGCGCTGTGGGCCGGCGCGCTCAGCATGTTCATCAGCGCCCCGCCGCTGCCGAACGCCGTTCTCACATCGCGGCAGTCCACGCGACGGATCGTGGCGAACGCGATCGCGCCAGGTGTCGCGATCGCGGTGGTGTCCGCGATCCTGTTGAGCCTCACACTCATACCGGTGCTCCATCTATCTGCGGGCAGGTGGTTCGGATTGCTCGGGGTGGCGATAATGACGGCATTGGCGTTCACGGCTCTCAACCAGGCCGCCACCGCCGCGTTCGGTCTGGCGGGCCGGTTCGTCTGCATCGCCGTGCTGGTTCTCGCGGTCGTCACCAGCCTGACCTCCACGATTCCACCGACACTCCACAGCATCGGCGACGTACTGCCCACGCACGCAGCGATTCTCGCGCTGCGGGGAGTGATCATCGGGTCGAACACCACTATCGGCGGGGCGCTCGAACTCGCCGTCTGGATGATCGGCGCCGCAGTAACGACCCTGTTCGTCACGGAAGGCCGTCGCTCGCTCAGCGGCCGACAGCTGCGCCTCGGCTACGTCCCTTCGCCTGAGGTATGACCATGGTTCTGCCGGAATCTCTTGGAGGAGAGAATGATTCCTTCAGCGCGAGCAACAGCCACCAATCGTCCACTGCCGACGTCCTGAAAGGAACATCGATGCGACGCCCACCCGCCGGCCTGCCGATCTACGCGCCCGACATCTACGCTGTCGACGCCATCACCAACCCCTATCCCCACTACCAGAGGATGCGTGACCTCGGTCCGGTGGTATGGCTGGCGAAGCAGCGGGCATATGCGTTGCCGCGCTACACCGAGTGCAAATCGGTACTGCGCGACGACAAGACCTTTCTGTCGGGTCAGGGTGTGGCGCTCAACCCAATCACCAACCGCATGTCGCACGGCACCACACTCAACAGCGACGGCGTCGAGCACGAACAACGCCGCAAGCGCGTCGCGCACCGCATGCTGCCGCGCGCTCTGCGCGCCATCAGTGACACCGTCGACGACACGGCTCGCGGGGTCGTCGAGACAGCGCTCACCAAGGGCGATGTCGACGGTGTCAACGACCTCGCGGCCGCGCTACCGCTGGCGGTCGTACCCGATCTCATCGGTTGGCCGCGTGATCAACGCGATCACCTGATTGCCTGGGCCGGAGCGACATTCGATGTACTCGGCCCGCTCAACTGGCAGGCGATCAAAGCGGTGCCCAACACCCTGCTCATGCTGCGCTTCGCCCGGCGCGTGGTCCGCGAGCGCAACGTCATCGAGGGCAGCATGGCCGACGAGCTGCTCACCGCCGCAGATGAAGGCCAGCTGGCGCACGACGAATGCCCGCCGTTGCTCGTCGACTACATCGCCCCGTCGATCGATACCACCATGAGCGCCATCTCCAACGCGTTGTATCTCTTCGCCAGTCATCCCGACCAATGGCAACTGCTCAAGGACGAACCCGGCCTCATGGCGAACGCCGTCAATGAGATCGTCCGCTACGAGCCACCACTACGCGCCTTTGCACGGTGCACGGCGCAGCAGACCGAAATTGCCGGATGGCCAATCCCCTCGGGCGCACGAGTCCTGGTGATCTATGCCTCCGCCAACCGCGACGAACGCGAGTGGGAGAACCCCGCGGTCTTCGACATCCGACGTGACGCCGGCCGCCACGTCGGTTTCGGACAGGGAGCGCACGCCTGCGCCGGACAGGCCCTGGCCCGCTTGGAAACAACGGCGATGTTGCGGGCGCTGCTCGATCGCGTGGACCGGATAGAACTGACCGGCACGCCCAGGTGGGCGATCAACAACATCATCCGCCGCCACGAACGGTTGCCGCTCAAGCTGATTGCCGCCTAGTCCCGGGACGGAACAGCTCACCCCGCCCTCCTGATCCGCCACTGCCCGTCCTGTTTCTCCACCAGGCCGCTGATCTCCAGCAGCGCCAACAGCCCGAGCACACGTTCGGGCGGCAGGGCCGCACCGACCGAGATCTGCTCGAGGCTGCGGAAACCCCGCGCCGGCAGCGCCTCGTACACCTGAAGCTGGTCCGGGGTCAGGCCATCGAGCGGCGTCGCGGGATGCTCGGGCTCATCGGCCAGTTCGCCTATCCGCCCGATCAATTCGACGACCTGCTCAGCCCGGTCGACCAGCACGGCGCCGTTGCGGATGAGGACGTGGCATCCCGCCGAAGCGGCCGACGTCACCGGGCCCGGCACCGCACACACCTTGCGCCCCATCGCGATCGCCCATGCCGCAGTGTTGGCGGCCCCGCTGCGCAGCCCCGCCTCCACGACCACCGTGGCACCGGACAAGGCCGCCGCCAACCGATTCCGGGTCAGGAACCGGTACCTGGTCGGCCGCTCCCCCGGCGGATACTCACTGAGCAGCAGCCCCGAGGTGGCCACCCGGTGCAGCAGTGCCGAATGCCCGGACGGGTACGGCACGTCGATACCGCCGGCGAGGACTGCCATGGTGACGCCGTCCGACGCCAGCGCGGCGCGGTGCGCTGCCCCGTCGATGCCATAGGCACCCCCAGAAACCACCGCGGCGTCACGTTCGACGAGGCCCGCCGTGATCTCGGCAGCGACATGCTCGCCATACGACGTGCAGGCCCTGGTGCCGACGATCGCGGCGGCGCGTTCGGCGATGTCATCGAGGCGGGCCGGGCCGAGCGCCCACAACACCATGGGCGGGTAACCCGATGGCCGCTCCCGCACCGCCTTGTTCCCGAACGCGACGAACGACAGGTACGGCCACTCGTCATCGTCGGGAGTGATCAGCCGCCCACCCCGTCGATCGAGAATCTCCAAATCCCGGGCCGCACAATCGACCTCACGGCGGGCCGCGACGCTCCCGGTGAGTTCCTTGTCCTCCTGACCACGGCGAATCATGTCCGCCGCCGCGACCGGGCCGCGATCGGCCACCAATGCCGTCAACCGCGGGCACGGCGGTTCCACCACGCGCGACAGATACGCCCACGCTCGTCGTTCCAGATCGTCGTCACTCATCGGAGCTCTCCCTCTCGGAAACCCAAAGCCGTGCTGACGTCCTCGAGGTTGGGGGAATCGCGCCCCGCCAGATCAGCCAGAGACCACGCGACACGCAAGGTGCGGTCAACGCCCCGGATACTCAACCGCCCGGAGTCCAACGATTCTCGTAGCGGTTTCATCGCGTCCCGGCTCGGCCGGAATCTGCGGCGCAGCACGGGCCCCGGCACCTCGGCGTTGGTGCGGACACCGACTTCCTGCCATCGCTCGGCGGCGGCCGCGCGGGCGGCGGCGACCCGGGCACGGACCGCACCGGTGGATTCGGCGGCGTGGTCACCGAACGCCCCGGCGAGTACCGGATGCATGTCGACGCGCAGATCGACTCGATCCATCAACGGCCCGGACAGCTTGCCCAGATATCGGCGCCGGTCGGCCGACGGGCATACGCAATCCCGCGGGTTCGGCGGCGCGCACGGGCATGGATTGGCCGCGAGCACCAACTGAAACCGCGCGGGATAGCACGCCACGCCGTCACGACGGGCCAGCCGAATCTTGCCTTCCTCCAACGGGGTTCGCAGGGCTTCGAGCACGCTGGTCCCGATCTCGGCGCACTCATCGAGGAACAAGACGCCACGATGCGACCGGCTGATGGCGCCGGGGCGCGCCATCCCGGAGCCGCCGCCGACCAACGCCGAGACACTGGACGTGTGATGCGGCGCGACGAACGGCGGGCGGGTGATCAGCGGCGTATCACCGGTGAGCAGCCCCACCACCGAGTGGATGGCGGTGACCTCCAGTGCCTCCTCCTCGGTCAGGTCCGGCAGCAGCCCCGGCAGCCGTTGGGCCAGCATCGTCTTGCCGATCCCTGGCGGCCCCGTGAGCATGAGATGGTGCGCGCCCGCGGCGGCGATCTCCACTGCCCACCGCGCTTGCGTCTGCCCCACCACATCGGCGAGGTCGACGCCGTCGTCAGTGGCCGGCGCCGTCGTGTCGACCCGGCCGTCCAGCGCCGCCTTCCCGTTGAGCCACGCCTGCATCTGTCCGAGCGTGCGAACGCCCGACACCTCGATGCCGTCGACCAGGCTGGCCTCGGCCAGGTTCTCGGCGGGCACCACCACCGACGGCCAGCCCTCGCGCTTGGCGGCCATGACGGCGGGCAGCACTCCCTTGACCGGGCGGACCCGCCCGTCGAGCGCCAGTTCGCCCAGCAGGACGGTCTTCTCCAGTCGTTCCCAGTGTGTCTTCAGATGTGCCGACAGCACCGATGCGGCGATCGCCAGGTCGTACATCGACCCGCCTTTCGGCAGCGTGGCCGGCGACAGCCCGAGAGTGAGCCGCGACATCGGCCAGCTGTTGCCGCAGTTGGTGATCGCCGCCCGGACCCGGTCCCGCGACTCCTGCAGCGCCGCGTCCGGTAGGCCGACCAGATGCACCCCCGGCAGGCCCGAGGTGATGTCCGCTTCGATCTCCACCATGACGCCGTCGAGGCCGCGGATGGCCACCGAGTAGGCCCGTCCCAGCGCCATCAGCCGATACCTTTCAGATGCACCAGCTCCGGCTCCCGGCCGCCGAGACGTACGCCGACCACGTCGATCCGCACATCGGGCCAGTGGGCGTTCTGCTCGGCCAGCCAGACACTGGCCAGCCGACGCAGGCGACGGGCCTTCTCGGGCGTCACCGCTTCCTCGATACCGCCGAACTCGGTCGTGGTGCGCGTCTTCACCTCGACGAAAACCACCGCACTGTGGTCCCTTTCGGTGGCGATGACGTCGAGCTCGCCCCACCGGCAACGCCAGTTCCGGGCCAGGACCGTCATCCCGAGCGAGATCAGGTGATCGACCGCGAGTTGTTCACCGAGCGCTCCGATCTCGGCGCGGGTCATGCGTGGTGGTGTGTTCATGCCGTCACGGTGGCCGGAGCCACCGACAGATCACGGGACGAAGACCCCCGGATCCGGCGCCCGGAAGACAGTTATGCACAGTGCGCGATTCATCCACAGGACGGCCAGCGTGCAGACCGCCGGCGGCTTCAATGCTGCGAAGCGGTGGGGTCCCACAGCCCGTGCGCCGAGGAATCTTCGACTTGCGTCTCGTAGATGGCCACTTTCATTTCGATGACGTCGAGGCAGTGCTGAAGGCTGGCGAGTTGCGCACGGACGTGGGCTTCATGTCGCCGTAGGAGCTCCAGGCGCTGGACTTCGTTACCTGGCCCTTGGCGTACCAGGGCGGCGAATTCGGCGAGCTGGGCAAGCGGCATTCCGGATTCGCGTAGTCGGACGCAGATCTCCAGCCAGTCAATATCGGTTTGCGTGTAGCGGCGGCGGCCGGAGCTGGTTCGCGTGAGGTCACTGACGAGTAGGTTCTCGCGTTCATAGAACCTGAGGGTGTGGACACTCAGGCCGGTGCGTTCTGCTGCTTGCCCGATCGTAAAAGTCTGTGTCATAAGAATATTCATCCCCAGAGGTTGACCTAGAGCGCACTCTAGATTCTAGCGTGGCGGCATGACTGCAACCACCACACAGCAACCGATCCTGTCTGGGTTTGGACATGAATCGACCAGCCAGGACGTCATGGCCGGCGTGGACCTCGCCGGCGCCGTCGCTGTCGTCACGGGCGGCTATTCAGGCCTGGGCTTGGAAACCACCAACCATCTGGTCCGGGCAGGAGCGCACGTCATTGTGCCGGCCCGTCGCGTGGATACCGCCACTCGCGCCGTCGACCATCTCGGCGACGCCGTGACGGTGATCGACGCCGACCTTGCCGACCTCGATTCGGTGTCCAGGTGCGCGCGGCACATCCGCGATACGTGGACTCAGATCGACCTGTTCATCGGTGCTGCCGGCATCATGGCCACTCCCCTGCGGCGGGTTGGTCAAGGTTGGGAGAGCCAGTTCGCCGTCAATCACCTCGGCCACTTCTCGTTGGTCGCGGAACTGTGGCCCGCGTTGACGCGCGGAAGGGCCCGTGTGATTGCGTATTCGTCGGCCGGCCACCATATTTCGGATATCCGGTGGGATGATCCGCATTTCACCACCGGCTACGACAAGTGGCAGGCCTACGGTCAGGCGAAAACGGCCAACATCCTGTTCGCGATGCACCTGGATTCACTCGCGGTGGGTGCGGGCGTACGAGCGTTTTCTCTGCATCCGGGTTCCATCCTCACTCCATTGCAACGCCATCTCGAGTCGGCCGAAATGGTCGACCGCGGCTGGATCGACGAGCAGGGTAACGTCGCAGACCAAACGTTCAAGACCGTGTCCCAGGGCGCCGCAACAGGTCTTTGGGCGGCGACCAGCCCACAGCTGGCAGACCGCGGTGGTCTGTACCTCGAGGATTGCGACGTCGCAGGCCCGGCCGGCGCGGACGGTACCGGGCTGAAGTCCTACGCGATGGACCGCGACAAGGCAGCCGAACTGTGGGACCTCAGTGTGGCGCTGACGGGCCGTGACCTGAACTGACACCTGCCCTCGGCCGTCGTTGCGCAACCAGGCGACCATCGAGAGCGGCCCGAAAAGACTGATTACTGCCGAGGAACAATCAATTGCTGCCATCACCCCAGCTGCTGAAATACCGCCGGGCCCTGACCCGTTGAACCGAGCATCAAAGCTTCGGATACAAGGAGTTGGGGAAAATGAAGAAGCTCGGAATCGCCGCACTGGTGGCGAACGGACTGGCAGCAGCCGTCCTGGGTTTGGCCGCGCCGGCATCGGCGGACTACTCCCACCACGACTGGGTCAACGACATCCACCCGCGCGCCGAGGCGCCGCAGGTAGACAACAGCGTGCACCAGAGCCGCTGAGCGTCAGCAGGATTCGGGGCCCCTCACCGAGGGGCCCCGAATTTTTTTGCCCGCCCGACCATCAGTTCGGCGGGCACCGAAACACTTGCGGGGTACCGATGGACATATGGACACCGTCGACATCGACCGCTTTCCCGAGTTCGCGCAATTCGCCGCAGCCGTACAGCGGCGCAACCCCGAGACGGGCACCTGGTGTGAGGCCTGGACCGTGCGCGACATCGTCATCCACCAGACCGGCAACGCCGAAGAGCTCGCCCGGGTACTGGAGGGACACCTGGCCGGCGACCCCGTCGCGACCCGCGGTTTCGGGGAGCGCGAACGGCTGTACCGGGCGCTGAACGATGCCGATCTTTGGACGGCGTTCAACGACCGCATGACGCACCTCGGGCGGGTCGCGGCCGCCGCGGAAGAACTACCCGAGGACACCGACGTCGCGTGGACCGGCCGCACGATGAAGGTGCCCTGGTTCGCCGAGCACATGCGCGAGGAACTGGCCCTGCACAGCTGGGACATCACCGGAGACGACGCGCCCGCTCGCGACCGGCTGGCGCAACCGTGGATGACCGACCACAGCGTCCACGCGGTAGGCGTGCCGTTGCTGCGGCGTGGCCGAGACACCCTGGCGCTGCACGGCAATGAGCGGGTGGAAGCACGAATCCGCGTGGCTGACGAGGACGATGTCGTGGTTACCGTCGACGCCGAGAACACGGCCATCACCCTGGCCCCGCCCGACGGAGCGGCGACCATCGAGACCGACGCGGCAACCCGCGTGCTGCTCCTGTGGGGACGCCGCCCGGCCGATCCCGGCCGGATCCGCAGCGCGGCAGGCCCACTCGAACTGGGCCGGTTGCGCACGCTGCTCAGCGGCTACTGAGCTACAGCAGCGCCGGCACCGCCGCGTCGATGAGGTACGGCCCCGGTGTGGCATAGCCCACGCGGAGCAGGTCGGCCAACTCCGCCGTGGTCGTCGCCTTGGCCGACGGCACGCCCATGGCCGCCGCCAGCGCCGCGAAATCTGTCGTCGGGCCCGAGAGGTCAAGCATCGCCGCGGCTTTCGGCCCGCTGGCCTCGGCCCCGACGCGCTGCAGCTCCATGCGCAAGATCGCGTAAGCGGCGTTGTTGAGGAGCACCGTCACCACGTCGAGCTGCTCATGCGCCATGGTCCACAACGCCGAAATCGTGTACATCGCACTGCCATCGGCCTGCAGACACAGCACCTGACGGTCCGGACACGCCACGGCGGCGCCGACCGCACTCGGCAGGCCGAAGCCGATGGCCCCGCCGGTCAGGGTCAGCAGATCGTGCCGCGGCGCGCTCATCGTCGCCTGCGGCAGGAGGAACCCGCTGGTGTTGGACTCGTCCACGATGATCGCGTCGTCGGGCAGCGTCGCAGCCACCACCTCGACCCAGTTCTGCGTCGTCAGCGCCGAGTCCGACGGCAGCTCCGGCACTTTCAGCTCGGTCAGCACCGGCTCCGTACCCGGCGCCACCGCATCGGCCAGTTCTTCCAGACGTGCGACGACGTCGCCGCCCACGGTGTGAATCTGGCAGCCGCTGGGCACGAGATCACTCGCCTTGCCGGGGTAGGCGAAGAACGACACCGGGGACCGGGCGCCGGCCAGCACGAGGTGCTCGGCGCCGGTCAGCTGGAACTGGGCGGCTTCGGCGAGATACGCCAGGCGTTCGAAGTTGGGCCGGCCGGCACCGCGTTCGAGCCGGGCCGGGAAGGTCTCGATCAACACCTTGGTCCCGGTGGCCGCGGCGATCCGGCTCGCGGCGCGAAGGCCGCGCTCCCGGCACGCGGCGCTACCCAGCAACATGACGGTGCCGGGTCCGAAGACCTCGGCACCGGCGTCGAGCAGCTGGTGCTCGTCGGGGTCGACGCCCGCCTGGTAGTCGAACAGGGCCGGACCCACAGCCGGCTCCCCCACCGCGGGCTCGGCGCCCTCGGTCCACGAGACATCGGCCGGCAGGATCAGCGTGGCCACTTGTCCCTGCTGCGCGGCCTCGATCGCGGCCACCGCGTCGGTGGCGATGTCGGCCAGCTTCTCGCACCGGCGCACCCACCCCGACACCGTGCCCGCCATCGCGTCGATATCGGATTCCAGTGGTGCGTCGTACTTCTTGTGGCCGAGCGCGTGGTCGCCGACGACATTGACCATCGGTGAATAGGCCCGCCGTGCGTTGTGCAGGTTCGCGATGCCGTTGCCCAATCCCGGGCCCAGATGCAGGAGGGTGGCTGCCGGCTTCTCGGCCATGCGGGCGTACC
Source organism: Mycobacterium sp. SMC-17 (assembly GCF_045310915.1). NCBI lineage: Bacteria > Bacillati > Actinomycetota > Actinomycetes > Mycobacteriales > Mycobacteriaceae > Mycobacterium > Mycobacterium sp. SMC-17. The sequence continues at coordinate 102,950 of NZ_JBJIAK010000002.1, forward strand.
CGTCGGCGGCTCCGGTGACCACACCCTCGAAAAGGCAGAGCACACCACGCATCTCGGGCACGGAATCCAATGCCGCGACGAAGTGCATCTCGCTGGTTCCGGGGTTACCGAAGCAGACGTCGACGCCGGCGTCGACCAGCGTGCGGATCAGTGCCTGTGCGCCGTTCATCGTTCTCCTTCGCCGGGTTCCGTCGACAGCCTGCCGACGACGGTACTACCGGTCCGCGATCAGACCTTCCTGCACCAATGTCGCGACCCGGGTGCCGTCCGCCCCGACCAGACTCCCGGTGATCACACCGCGGCCTCGACCCGCGGCGGGCGATCGCGATTCCAGCAGATTCCAGCGGTCGGCCCGGATCGGGTGGTGGAACCAGATCGAGAAATCGGTGGTGCCGCTGCGGTGGGTGCGGGCCTGCATGGAATGACCGTGGACCTGCAGCGCCGGGTCGATCCCGTAGAGGTCGGTGATGTAGCAGGCGATCATCATGTGCGGCAACTGTTCTGCCGGCATGGGCACCGTGGCCCGCCACCACATGCGGCGCACGAACTCGCCCGATGACCGGTCGTCGACGATCCGGATGTCGATCTCGTCCAGCGGCACCGCGGGCGCCGGCCCCGGCGGCCCGGTCAACGGCAGCAGAGCGGGATCTTCTGGCAGTGACCATGATTCATCGTGTTCGGGGCCGGCCAGGTCCACCGAGAAGGACACCGTCGCGACGGTGAGCAGCCGTCCGGCCTGACAGGCCTCGACCCGCCGCGCCGCCGCCGTTCGTCCGTCGTACACCCGGACCACCGTGTAGTCGGTGGTCGCGCCGGCCTCGCCCCCACGCAGGTACTGCAGGTGCATGGCCGTCGGGCGCATCTCCGGATTCACGGTCTGACATGCGGCGGACAGACTCTGCGCCATCAGCAGGCCGCCGAAGGCCCGCTTGCCGTCCGGTCCGCCGGCCTTGCCCACCCAGGCGTCGTCCCCATCTCCGGGCGAAACCCACAACAGACCGGGCAGCACCGTCATGGTCATGCCACGGTCCCCGCCGCTTCGAGCCGGGCGACGTCGTCGGCGGTGAGCCCGAGCCGCTCGGTCAGCACGGCGGTGGTGTCGTCGCCGAGCGCCGGCGCCGGCCGCGCGGGCGGATACGCACCGTCGATCCGCAGGGGCAGGCCCGGCGCCAGGTGGCGCCCGATACGAGGCTGGTCGAGTTCGGTGAACAGCGCGTTGTCGGTCACCTTGGGGCTCGCGGCGACCTCGCTGAAATCGCGGTAGCGCTCCCACAGGATCGACGTCGCACTCAGTGCCGCCGTGATCTGCTCGGCGGTGTGCCCGCAGAACCAGACGGTGAACAGACCGGTGAGCGCGTCGCGGTGCAGGTAACGCTGCCCCTCGTCGGTGAAGTCGGCGCCGAGCGATTCCGACAGCGCCGCAACGGCTTTCGTAGTGCCCGTGACCTCGACCAGGTCCCGGAAATGGCGTCCGGTCAGCGCGACGATCATGAAGGCGGCCCCGTCGGCACTGACGAACTGTTGCCCGTACTGCCCGAAGATCGAGTTGCCGATGCGTTCGCGGCTCACCCCGTTGACCATCACCTCGGTCAAGAAGCTGAGATTCCCGGCGGTCGCCAGGGCCACGTTCTCCAGCGGGATGCTGACCTGCTGACCCCGGCCGCTGTCGTCGCGGTGCCGCAGCGCCGCGGTCACCGCCAGCGCCAGATAGAGGCCACACGACACGTCCCAGGCTGCCAGCACGTGGTTCACCGGGGTCGGCAGCTCGGGCGGACCGGTGACGAGCGGAAAGCCCAGCCCGGCGTTGACGGTGTAGTCCACGGCCGTGCCGCCGTCGGCCCGGCCGGACACCTCGGCGTGGATCAGGTCGGGCCGCAGCGCGGAGAGGGTCTCGTACGAATGCCATTGCCGGCCCGCCACATTGGTGATGAAGACACCGGCGTCGACGATCAGCCGGGTGACCAGGTCCTGGCCTTCCGGTGAGCGCATGTCCACCGCGACGGATCGCTTGCCCTTGTTGAGGCCCGCCCAGTAGATGCTCTCGCCGTCATCGGTCACCGGCCAGCGGTGGTAGTCGGCGGCGCCGCCGATGGGATCGATCCGGATGACCTCGGCGCCGAGTTGCGTCAGCGTCATCCCCGCCAGCGGCACTGCGACGAAACTGGAGATTTCGACGATGCGCACGCCCGCCAGTGGACGCGCGGACTCTGGCACGGTCATCTGGACACCATAAAGGCCACCCGCAGCACAACCGGGCGCCCCCGGCCGCGGCGCGTCCCGCCGGACGGGAGGTGGTGGCGACCGCGTGACATCCGCACCGTAATTTGGAACGCATGACTGAGCTGAAGGAAGTCCAGACCGAGCGCGGAACGCTGCGTTATTACGACGAGGGCAGTGGGCCTGTAGTGCTGTTTCTGCACGGCTCCGGCCCGGGCGTGACGGGCTGGCGGAACTTCCGCGGCATCCTGCCGACGTTCGCGGCGCACTTCCGCTGCCTGATCCTCGAGTTCCCCGGCTTCGGCGTCAGCGACGACTTCGGTGGCCACCCGATGATCGACGCCCAGTCCGCGGTGGTGCCCTTCCTCGACGCACTCGGAATCGAGAAGGTGGACATCGTCGGAAACTCGATGGGCGGCGGCGTCGGCATCAACTTCGCCATCAACAACCCCGACCGCATCGGCAAGCTCGTCACCATCGGCGGTATCGGCACCAACATCTTCAGCCCCGGTCCGAGCGAGGGCATCCGGCTCCTGCAGGAGTTCACCGAGGACCCGACCCGGCAGCGGCTGATCGACTGGCTGCACTCGATGGTCTACGACGAGAAGATCGTCACCGAGGAGCTCATCGAAGAGCGCTTGAAGCTGGCCTCCGATCCCGAGACGCTCGAGTCGGCGCGCCGGATGTACGGCAAGGCCGCCTTCAAGATGATGATGAAGTTCATGCGGTCGGCCGACGCACCGCCGCAGCCCTGGGCCCAGATGCACAAGGTGAAGGCGCCGACGCTGTTGACGTGGGGCCGCGACGACCGCGTCAGCCCGCTGGACATGGCGCTCATCCCGATGCGCACCATCTCCAACGCCGAGCTGCACGTGTTCCCGAACTGCGGGCACTGGGCGATGATCGAGGCCAAGGAGGCGTTCGAGAGCACGGTGCTGGGCTTCCTGCAGCGCTGATCGTCTTCACGGGCGGCCGCGTACCGCACACCGGTTCGATGGTGTGCGGTACGCGGCCGCTCGTCTGCATCGAGGCCACCGGAATATATTGCCCGGCTTACCAATTGACCGTATGCAACATCGCCGGCTACTGCCGGACCAGCGGGTCTCGTTGCGTCCCAAGACGATTGCCGACCCACGACGCGCGGAGACAACCGTCACACGCCGAAATTCGTACCAATCCGCCGATTTCACGCGCCGCACGCAGCACGCGCCCTAGGATCAGGCCCATGAATCGCTTGTCCGGTGCCGACGCGACCTTCTGGTTCGCGGAGACCAACAGCTGGCATATGCATGTCGCCGCCTCGTCGATCTACGACCCCACCGACGCACCGGATTTCAGCTTCGAGTCGGTGAAGGCACTCATCGCGACGCGGTTGCCGGAGATGCCGCAACTGCGGTGGCGGGTGACCGGCGCACCGCTCGGCCTCGACCGGCCGTGGTTCGTCGAAGACGAGGAACTCGACCTCGACTTCCACGTCCGCCACATCGCGGTCCCCGCCCCCGGCGGCCGCCGCGAACTCGACCAGTTGGTGGGGCGGCTGATGTCCTACAAGCTGGACCGGTCCCGGCCGCTGTGGGAGCTCTGGTTCATCGAGGGCGTCGAGGGCGGCCGGGTCGCCGTGCTGATGAAGATGCACCACGCCATCATCGACGGCGTCTCGGGAGCCGGGCTCGGTGAGATTCTGCTCGACATCACGCCCACCCCGCGGCCACCGGCGGCCGAGCCGAGCAGGTCACTGGTCGGCGTCAAGGCACCCGGGATCGAATTGCAGGCCCTGGGCGGCCTCATCAACATCGGCATCAAGACGCCCTATCGCGTCGTGCGTTTCCTGGAGCAGACGGTGCGCCAGCAGATTGCGGCGCTCGGCGTCGCCAACAAGCCGCCCGGCTACTTCGACGCACCGCACACGCGGTTCAACGGCCCGATCTCACCGCACCGGCGGGTCAGCAATTCCGGTGTGTCGCTGGAGCGCGTGAAGGCGGTCAAGGAAGCGTTCGGCGTGAAGGTGAACGACGTCGTGCTGGCGCTCGTCTCGAGTGCCATGCGTACGTATCTGGAGGACCGCGGCGAGCTGCCCGACAAGTCGCTCATCGCGCAGGTCCCGGTGTCCACCCGGACCGAGAGCTCCAGCGACCAGGTCGGCAATCAGGTGAGCGCGATGTCGGTGTCGCTGGCCTCCGACATCGTCGACCCCGCCGAACGCATCAAGGCCATCTACGCGAGCTCCCAGAGCGCCAAGGAGATGGCGAAAGCGCTTACCGCGCACCAGATCATGGGCTTGACCGACACCACCCCACCCGGCCTGGTGGCCCTGGCCGCCCGGGCGTACACGGCGAGCAAGCTCGGCGGCACCCTCAAGCCGATGAACCTCGTCGTGTCCAACGTGCCCGGGCCGCCCGTGCCGCTGTACATGGCCGGCGCGGTCCTCGAACAGATGATGCCGATGGGTCCCCTGGTGATGGACGTCGGGCTCAACGTCACCTGCTTCAGCTATCGCGACCGCATCGATTTCGGCTTCGTCACCACTCCCGAGATGGCGAACGACATCGATGCCATGGCCGACGCCATCGAGCCGGCGCTCGTGGAACTCGAGATCGCGGCCGGGCTCGTCGAGCGCAGCTAGCCCGACGGGTCAGGCCTTCTGCGTCAGCCCGGCGTCGACGACCAGTTGCGTGCCGGTGATGTAGCGGGCCTCGTCGGACGCCAGGAACACCACCGCGTTGCTGATGTCCTCGGGCTCCACCCACGGCACCGGCAAGAGGTTGCGCGCGGCAAGGACTTCGGCGACATCTTCTGCGGTCGGGTTCTCCAGATCGGGTCGGATGCGCTTGAAGGTCTCCGGGTTCAGCACCATCGGGGTCCCGACCGCGCCGGGGTGCACGGTGTTGACCCGAATCCGCTTGGGCCCCAGCTCGTTCGCCAGGGTCCGAGCCAGACCCACCACCGCATGCTTGGTGGACGTGTACGCCGCGGTGTTCGCGGTGCCCCGAAGTCCGTTGGTGGAACTGATGATCACCACGGATCCGCCGGCGGGGCCGAAATGCGGGATCGCGGCCTTGACGGTGTGCCACACCCCGGTCAGGTTGACTCCGATGACGCGCTGCCAGTCCTCGGCGGTCACCTCCCACGCCGGCGCCGACGCCGAATGGATGCCGGCGTTGGCGACCACGACATCCAGCCGGCCGAACTCCCAGGCCCCTTCGTCGACCGCGGCCTGCACCTCGTCGAACGACGACACGTCTGCCACAGCGGTGAAACAGCGCTGACCGCGCTGCTTGACGGCGTCGGCGAGATCGGCCAGATCGGCTGCGGCACCGGCGACGTCGAGAGCGATGATGTCGGCGCCCTCGTCGGCGAACCGCTCGCAATGGGTCCGGCCGGTGCCGCGGGCGGCACCGGTGACGAGGACGACCTTGTTCAGCAGCCCCGACATCAGCCGGCCTTGGTCAGTTCGAATCCCTTGTACCCCGCGGCCGCAACCTCGGCGCAGATGTCGTTGTAGGCGGCGAAGCCACCGATGAACAACATGAAAACCCGTGGCTTACCGGGCACATTCGCGCCCATGTACCAGGAGTTCGCCTTCGGGAACAGCGTCTGGTCAGCGCGGCGCACCAGTTCGGCGCCCCATTCGTCGACCGCGTCCGTGGTGGCCTCGATGGCCGCGTAGCCGTTCTTGCCGACGTACTCGATCGCGTCGGCGATCCAGTTCACGTGCGCTTCGGCGTGCAGCACCATGTTGGCCAGCACGGCCGGCGCGCCGGGGCCGTTCACCAGGAACATGTTCGGGAAGCCGTCGACGCCCAGGCCCAGGTAGGTGCGCGGCCCGTCGACCCAGTTCTGCTTGAGCTTCTCACCACCGCGGCCGGTGATGTCGATGCGCCCCAGCGCGCCGGTGAGCGCGTCGAACCCGGTGGCGAAGATGATGGCGTCCAGGTCGAACCGGGCCTCGGTGGTCGTGATGCCGGTGGCGTCGATCTGCTCGATCGGCGTCTTCTTCACGCTGACCAGCTTGACGTGCGGCTGGTTGAACGTCTGGAAATAGTTGGTATCGGTGCAGATTCGCTTGGCGCCGATCGGGTGGTCGTTCGGGATCAGCATGTCGGCGACCTCGGGGTCGTCGATCACCGCGCGGACCTTCTCGTCGTAGAACTTCTTGGCCTCGGCGTTGGCCACCGGGTCGACCATCTGGTCCAGGAAGGTCTTGCTGAACAGCACACCGCCCAGCTGCCAACGCTTTTCGAACTCGGCGCGGCGCTCCTCCGCCGACAGCTCCATGGTGAGCTTGGGGTGCGCCATGTGCGGCGAACCGCCGCCGCTGCGCCACGACAGCGCGCGGCGCTCGTCGTAGTTGGCCTTGACCTCGGCTTCGCGTTCGGGCGTCAGGGGCTCGTTACCGGCCGGCACGGAGAAGTTCGGAGTGCGTTGGAAGACAACGAGTTCGGCAGCTTGAGCGGCCACGATCGGCGTGGTCTGGATGCCCGACGAACCGGTGCCGATCAGGCCGACGCGCTTGCCGGTGAAGTCGACGCCCTCGTGCGGCCAGTTCGCGGTGTGGTAGGTCTCGCCGGCGAAGGTCTCGACGCCCGGGATGTTCGGCAGCAGCGGATCGGACAGCGCGCCGGTGGCCATGACGCAGAACTGCGCGTCCACCGTCTCACCGGTGTCGGTGGTGACGGTCCAGCGCAGCGTCTCTTCGTTCAAGGTCGCCGACACCACGCGGGTGTTGAGCCGGATGTCGCGGCGCAGATCGAACCGGTCGGCGACATGGTTGATGTACGTGAGGATTTCGGCCTGGGTGGCGTACTTCTCGGTCCAGGTCCACTCCTGCTGCAGATCCTTGTCGAACGAGTAGCAGTAGTCGATGCTCTCCACGTCGCACCGGGCACCGGGGTACCGGTTGTAGAACCACGTGCCGCCCACGTCCGAGGCCGCCTCGAACACCACGACCGAATGGCCTTCCGACCGCAGCTTGTGCAGTGCGTAAAGACCGGCGAACCCGGCACCGACTACTACGACGTCAACCTGTTCTGCGCTGCTCATAGTGCGAAGTTAGCCGTCCGCCACACAACCCAGTACGAGGCGTCCCGGTGAACGGACGACCCGGCGGAGCGCGTCCCGGCCAGCGGGGTCCGCGGCGACCAGGAAGCGCCCGAATCGACTTCGGGTGAAGGATTTCGCCCGCTGACCGGGAAGCGCCTCCCGGTGCGCTACGGGTGCGGTAAACCATTGATTAGCCCATCACAGGAGTTAGGAAAACGACCATGACCCAGCGGGTTATCGACAGACTCGGTGACATCGCCGACCAGCTTCGCGAACAAGCCTGGGAGGCAGAGAAGTTGGGCCAGCTGCCCGACGAGACCGTGAAGCTGATGAAGGCGGCCGGCAACATCAAGCTGCTGCAGCCCAAGGAATATGACGGCCTGGAGGTGCACCCGCGCGAGTTCGCCGAGACCGTGATGGCGACTGCCGCGCTGGACCCGGCCGCCGGCTGGATCAACGGTGTCGTCGGTGTGCACCCGTACCAACTCGCTTATGCCGACCCGAAGGTCGCCGCCGAGATCTGGGGATCGGACACCGACACCTGGGTCGCCTCGCCGTACGCGCCGCAGGGCGTGGCCCGCCCCGTCGATGGTGGCTACATCTTCAACGGCCGCTGGCAGTTCAGCTCGGGTACCGACCACTGTGAGTGGATCTTCCTGGGCGCCATGCTCGGTGACGCCGAGGGCAAGCCCGTCATGCCGCCGCAGATGCTGCACATGATCCTGCCCCGCAGCGACTACGAGATCGTCCAGGACTCCTGGAACGTGGTGGGCCTGCGCGGCACCGGCTCCAAGGACGTGATCGTCAAGGACGCCTTCGTCCCCACCTACCGCACCATGGACGCCACCAAGGTGATGGACGGCCGGGCGCAGATCGAGGCCGGCATGACCTCGCCGCTGTACCTGATGCCGTGGTCGACCATGTTCCCGCTCGGCATCTCGTCGGCCGTCATCGGCATCGCCGAAGGCGCCCTGGCCGCCGCGCTCGACTACCAGCGCGAGCGCGTCAACTCCAGTGGCGTGGCCATCAAGGACGACCCGTACGTCATGTACGCCATCGGTGAGGCCGCCGCCGACATCAACGCCGCCCGCCAGGAGCTGCTGGCCAACGTCGACCGGATCTACGACATGGTCGCCGCCGGCAAGGAGGTGTCCTTCGAGGACCGCGCCGCCGGCCGGCGCACCCAGATCCGGTCGGTGTGGCGCGCGGTGTCCGCGGTCGACGAGATCTTCGCCCGGTGCGGCGGCAACGCGACCCGCATGGACAAGCCGTTGCAGCGCTACTGGCGGGACGCACACGTCGGCCAGGCCCATGCGATCCATGTCCCCGGCACCACCTACCACGCGTCGGCGCTGAGCAGCCTGGGCGTGGATCCGCAGGGCCCGCTGCGAGGCATGATCTGACGTGAGTGACCTGAAGAGCCTGGGCTATGTGAAGGTCCAGACCGCCGACATCGAACGCTGGCGCCAATTCGCCTTCGACGTACTGGGTTTCGCGAAGGGCAGCGGCCCTGATCCCGACGCGCTTTACCTGCGGATGGACGAGCGCACCGCGCGCATCATCGTGGTGCCGGGCGATGCCGACCGCATCGTCACCGTGGGCTGGGAGGTTCGCGACGGCGCCGCTCTGCGCCGGGTGCAGGCCACCCTCGACGGCGCCGGTGTGCCGTGGAAGCAGCTGTCGCTGGACGAGGCCGACGCCCGTCGCGTCGACGAGGTCATCGCCTTCGTCGACCCGGCCGGCAACGATGTCGAGGTGTTCCACGGCGCGGTGCTGGACCACAGCCCCGTCGTCACGCCGTTCGGCGCCCGCTTCGTCACCGAGGGTCTGGGCCTCGGCCACGTGGTGCTGCCGGCGCAGGACGCCAAGGGCCTGTTCACGTTCTACACCGAGGTGCTGGGCTTCCTGCCCCGCGGCGCCTTCCGGGTGCCTGCTCCCCCGGAGTTCGGCCCCCTGCGCGTGCAGTTCCTGGGCATCAACGAGCGGCACCACAGCCTCGCGATCTGCCCGGCCGCGACGCTGCGCGACCCGAAGCTGATCCACCTCATGGTCGAGGTCGACACGCTCGACGCCGTCGGGCAGGCGCTCGACCGCGTGAACCGCGACGGCTTCCAGCTTTCCTCCACGCTGGGCCGGCACACCAACGACAAGATGGTGTCGTTCTACGTGCGTTCACCCGGCGACTGGGACATCGAGTTCGGCACCGAGGGCATGAAGGTCGACGAACGGTACTACACCGCAGAGGAAATCACCGCCGACAGCTACTGGGGCCATGAGTGGATGGGCGTGCCGCCGCGGGCGATGCTGCCATGAGCGCCGATCTCAAACCGGTCCCGGCATCGTCGATCACCGCGTGGGATGACGAGGCCGACGTCGTGGTCGTCGGCTACGGCATCGCCGGCGCGGCCGCGGCCGTGGCGGCCTCGGCTGCGGGCGCCGATGTCCTGGTCGTCGAACGCACCGGCGGCTGGGGCGGCGCCGCCGCCATGGCCGGTGGATTCATCTACCTCGGCGGTGGCACCGATCTCCAAAAGGCCTGCGGTTTTGACGATTCCGTGGAGAACATGGCCACCTTCCTGAAGGTGGCCATGGGTCCCGGCGCGGACACCGAACGGATCGACGACTACTGCGCCGGCAGTGTCGCCCACTACGACTGGCTCGTGAGCTGCGGCGTGCCGTTCAAGCCGGTGTTCTGGGGTGAACCGGGCTGGGAGCCACCGAGCGACGAGGGCCTGATGTTCACGGGCGGCGAAAACGCCTTCCCGTACAACACCATTGCCTCCCCCGCGCCGCGCGGTCACGTGCCGCAGATGACCGACAAGGTCGCCGGTGAGCGCAGTGGCGGCTACATGTTGATGAAGCCGCTCGTGGAAACCGCCACCGCGCAGGGCGTCCGGTCGGTGTACGACACCGAGGTGCAGTCATTGATCACCGAGGCCGACGGCCGAGTGGTGGGCATCGTCGCGCGCCGGTACAGCGACACTGTGGCGATCAAGGCGCGCCGCGGCGTGGTGCTGGCCTCGGGCAGCTTCGCCTACAGCGACGCGATGGTCGCCCAGTACGCACCCCGCATCGCGGGCCGCCCTGCGGCGAGCATCGAGCAGCACGACGGCCGGGCGATCCGGATGGCACAGGCGCTCGGCGCCGACCTGGCACACATGGACGCCACCGAGGTGGCGTTCTTCTGCGACCCGCAGCAGTTGGTCCGCGGCATCCTGGTCAACGGCCTGGGCCAGCGCTACATCGCCGAGGACACCTACGCGGGGCGCATCGGCCAGCAGACGCTGTACTACCAGGACAACACGGCGTACCTGATCATCGACGGTGACGCCATGGAAGAGGCCATGGCCGCCACCTCGGCGACAGCGTTCCTGCGCCGCCCGGCAACGTGGGTGTGCGAGACGGTCGCCGAGCTCGAAGCCGAGATCGGCCTGCCCGCCGGCGTGCTGCAGCACACCGTGGCCTATTACAACGAGCACGCCGCGAACGGCGCGGACCCGCTGCTGCACAAGAAGCCGCAGTGGCTGCGCCCGATCGGGTCGCCGGTCGGTGCGATCGACCTGCGTAACAGCACCGGCGGGTTCACCCTCGGCGGCCTGCTGACCACGTTGGACGGCCGCGTACTGCACGTCGGCGGTGAGCCGATTCCGGGGCTGTTCGCGGCCGGCCGGTGCTCAGCGGGCCTGTCTGCCTGGGGTTATGCCAGCGGGGTGTCGCTGGGCGACGGCAGCTTCTACGGGCGCCGCGCCGGGAGGTCCGCGGCGCAGAACTGAGCCCGCCCGGCGTGTCGCCACCCCGCGTGTCGCCGCCGGAATGACCACGAGCTCGTGTCCCAAATCTGGGCCATGAGCTGCAAAATTGATACACGAGGCGTCCCTTGCCAACCCGGCTCGGGGCGCCTCGTCGTGCATATATTCTGCCGCGCTCCGACGAAATGTGTGACAAGCCCCACCGCCGTGTGATACAAACAGGCATATTCCTAATAGGAATATCGACACGGAGCAACGGAGCTTGGAGGCCGACATGACAGCAACAGTCGAATCCACCACCCCCAGCGCGGTCATCGACCGGGTATCGCTGGTCCTCGACGCGTTCGACGGCCCCGGCCGCCTGACCCTGGCGCAGATCGTGCGCCGCACGGGCCTGCCCCGTTCCTCCGCGCACCGGATGCTGGAGCGTCTGGTGCAGCTGCGCTGGCTGCGCCGCAACGGCCGGGACTACGAACTCGGGATGCGTCTGGTGGAGCTCGGCTCGCTGGCCGTGCATCAGGACCGCATGCACCGCGCCGCCGGCCCGCTGTTGCACGAGCTGCACCGCGCCACCGGGCTCGTCGTGCACCTCGCCGTGCTCGACGGCGGTGACGTCGTCTACCTGGAGAAGGTCGGCAACGGCATGATGACGGTGCTGCCGTCGCGGGTGGGCGGCCGCCAGCCGGCGCACTGTACCGCCGTCGGCAAGGCCATCCTGGCCTACAACCAGGACGCCGAGGTCGACCTCATGAGCCGCAAGACCAAGTATTCGATCGCCAACCGCGCCCAGCTCGCCACCGAACTGGCCAAGGTCCGCGCCCACGGCGTCGCCTTCGAGCGCGAGGAGTCGGTGCCCGGATTCGGTTGTGTCGCAGCGCCGATCGGCCGCCAGGGTGAGGCCGTCGCCGCCGTCTCGGTGTGTGGTCCAATGAACCGCATGGCCTTCGAACAGCTGACCGCGCCGGTGCGCATGACCGCCATGGGCATCTGGCGCAACGCCGAGGATTCCCGGGTCGCGCCGACGCTGCAGCCGATGCGGCCGCTGCGCATGGGCCCGGCGTTGCAGTACGCATGAGCCGCCAGCGAGTAGCGCTAGCGGATCGCGCATGAGCCTGGACCCCCAGATCGCCGGCCTCCTCGAGGCACTCAACAGCGGCTTCCCCGACCTGCCGAACATGACCGGGGCGCAGGCGCGCGCCGCCATTCGCGCGCGATTCGTCGCACCTGCCGAACCCGAAGCGGTCGCCTCCGTCACCAACACGGAGGTCGACGGCATCGGGGTCCGGGTCTACCGCCCCGCGGCCGACGGCCCGCTTCCGATCTTCGTCTTCGCACACGGCGGCGGCTTCGTCTTCTGCGATCTGGATTCGCACGACGGCCTCTGCCGCAGCTTCGCGAATTCGATTCCCGCCGTGGTCGTTTCGGTCGACTACCGGCTGGCACCCGAACATCGGTGGCCGGCCGCCGCCGAAGACGTCTACGCCGTCACCCAGTGGGCCGCCGCCCATGCCCACGAACTCGGCGGCGACCCGGCGAAGCTCGTCGTCGGCGGCGACAGCGCCGGCGGCAACCTCGCCGCCGTCACCGCGCTCATGACCCGCGACCGCGGCGGTGCGCCGCTGGCCGCGCAGGTACTGCTGTACCCGGTGCTGACCGCCGATTTCACCTACGGCTCCTACCACGAGTTCCGCACCGGCTACTACAACACCACGGCCGCCATGCAGTGGTACTGGGACCAGTACGTGCCCAACACCACCGACCGCGAAAACCCTTATGCGGCACCGTTGTCCGCATCCGTCGAGGACGTAGCCCCGGCCGTGCTCGTCGTCACGGGCTACGACCCGATGCGGGATGAGGCCCTCGCCTACGCCGAAGCGCTGCGCGAGGCCGAGGTACCGGTGACCGAGCTGTACTACGGGGCCATCCACGGTTTCCTGACCATGCCGGTGCTCGACATCGCGCACCGGGCCCGTCGTGACGTGGCCGACGCACTGACCAAGTTGCTCGCCGACTAGTCGGCGCTTCCCCAACCAATCGAGGAGATCATCATCGGCACCTACGCTGTGACCGGTTCGGCATCGGGCATGGGATACCAGGCGGCGAAGCAGTTGCGCGATCAGGGCCATACGGTGATCGGCGTCGACCTCAAGGACGCCGATGTCATCGCGGACCTGTCGACCGCCGACGGCCGGCGTACCGCCGCCACGCGGGTGCTCGAACTGTCCGAAGGCACGCTCGACGGTGCCGTACTGGCCGCCGGGATCGGGCCCGGTGCCGGCGCCGACCGCGCACGCCTGATCGCCCAGATCAACTACCTCGGCACCGTCGACCTGCTGACGGCCTGGCGGCCCGCACTGGCGGCCGCCGGTAACGCGAAAGTCGTTGCACTGGGCAGCAACTCCAGCACGACGGTGCCCGCGGTACCCCGCCGCGCCATCCGCGCACTGGTGGCCGGCGACGCCGAGCGGGCAGCCCGCGCCGTGCGGTTCTTCGGCGGCGGCGCCTCCGCGCTCATGTACGCCGCGTCCAAGATCGCCGTGGCCCGCTGGGTCCGGCAGACCGCGGTGACGGCCGACTGGGCCGGCCGCGGCATCCGGCTGAATGTACTGGCGCCCGGGGCCATCATGACGCCGCTGCTGCAGGCGCAGCTCGATTCGCCGCGCGAGGGCAAGGCCGTCCGCGCCTTCCCGATCCCGACCGGCAACTTCGGCGATCCCGTGCACCTCGCCAACTGGATCGTCTTCATGCTGTCGGACTCCGCCGACTTCCTCTGCGGCAGTGTCATTTTCGTCGACGGCGGCACCGATGCCTACTTCCGGCCCGACGGCTGGCCCAAAGGTGTGCCGCTGCGCGGCATTCCGCGGTATGTGTGGCGGCATCGCCGCTTCGCCAAGACCCGCTGACCGCCCACCGGCCTACCCCTGGGCGCGGATTGCCTTGGGGCTCATGCCGTAACGGCGCTTGATCGCGGTGCTCAGCGCGAAGGCGGTGCCGTAGCCCACGCGGCCGGCGACGGCTTCGATGGTGGCATCGGAACCGCGCAGCAGGTCGACGGCCAGCGCCAGGCGAATCTCGGTGAGGAGCGCCATCGGCGGCTCGCCGACGAGTTGGGTGAACCGCCGCGCCAGGGCCGCCCGGGACAGCCCGACCTCGGCGGCCAGCGACCCCACGGTCCAGGGATGTGCCGGATTGTTCTCGATGAGCCGAAGTGCCGTGCCCACCTGAGGATCTCGATACGCGCGATACCAGGCCGGTGCCTCGGCACGGGAGAACCAGCTGCGCAGAGCGGCGATCGTGAGCAGATCGAGCATCCGGTCGAGCACCGCGCCCTGGGCCGGCTCATCGCGCGCCATCTCGTCGAGCAGCAGATCGACCAGCATGGTGTTGACCTCGCCCCGCCGGATCACCACCAGCGGTGGCAGCGCGGTCAGCAGCCTGCGGCAGACCGCACCCACTTCTTCGTAGGCGCCGGTGATCAACAGGGTCTGCGCGTCAGGTCGGGTGCCCCAGCTCCGGATCCCCAGACTCAGTGCCTCACACAGTGGTTCACCATCGATGGTCGTGGTGACCTGCCCCGGGTGCACGACGACTTCGGGCGCGGTCGCCGCGTCATCGGCGACGGTGTAGCAGTCGGGCCCGCGGCAGATCGCGATGTCGCCCGCTTCGAGTCGCCGGCCGACGGCACCATCCGGGATGACGGTCGCCGACCCGCGGGCGACCACCACGATGGTGAGCGGCGCGCGGTCCTGCACGCGCAGCGACCACGGCGGGTCGAGCAATACCGTCAGCTCATGACATTCACCAAGCTCCCCCAGCCGCTCGGCACGACGGCGCTCATCGTCGCGCTGTTGTCCTCCGGGCTGCTCGCGGGCCTCTACTACGCATACGCGGTGTCGGTGCTGCCCGCACTCGGCGCGTTCGACGACCGGACCTTCATCGACGTCATGAACAAGATCAACGTCGTCATCGTCAATCCGCCGTTCCTGCTGACCTTCCTCGGGTCGGTCGGCTTCACCGCGCTGGCCGGGGCGTTCTACGTCAAGCCCGGCGCCCGTCCGGTGCTGATCTGGATCGGTATCGGCCTGGCCCTCAACCTCGCCAGTCTCGCCGTCACATCGGTGGTCAACGTGCCGCTCAACGACAAGCTCACCACCGCGGCCGGCTCGACCAGTGCCGCCGATCTCGCGTCACTGCGCCAGCAGTTCGAGTCGTCGTGGGTGCGCTGGAACATTATCCGCGCAGTGGCCAACACCGCGGCCACCGCCGTCCTGGGTTGGGCGCTCGCCGTGCCGGTCCGCGGTTGACGCGGGATTAACGCACGGTGACCACAACCATGGGCCGGCGCGCCGAACTGCGGCATCGTCGCGTCAGTGGTGAGTTCAGAGATCAAGGCCAGTGATGCGCAGCTGGCGAAAGGCCTGCGGCGCAGGCATTTGAACCTGATCGCCCTCGGCGGAGTGATCGGCGCGGGGCTCTTCGTCGGCAGCGGCGTCGTGATCGGCAGCGCCGGACCCGCCGCCATCGTGTCGTTCCTGATCGCCGGCATCATCACCCTGCTGATCATGCGGATGCTCGCCGAGATGGCGGTGGCGCAACCGGTGGTCGGCTCGTTCTACGTCTACGCCCGGCAGGCGCTCGGGCGCCGTGGCGGTTTCGTCACCGGCTGGATGTACTGGTACTTCTTCGTCATCGTGGTCGCGGTCGAAGCCGTTGCGGGCGGCCGCATCCTGCATCTCTGGCTGCCCGCGGTGCCGTTGTGGGTGCTCAGCCTCGGCCTGATGCTGGCCCTCACCGCAAGCAACCTGGTCTCGGCGCGCTCGTTCGGCGAGTTCGAATACTGGTTCTCGTCGGTGAAAGTCATTGCCATCGTGGTGTTCCTGGGCATGGGCGCGCTGTGGATCACCGGACTGTGTCCGCACTCCACACCCGGCCTGGCCAACCTGATCGACCACGGCGGCTTCGCGCCGCTGGGCTGGGGCGCGGTCCTGGCAGCCGTCGTACCGTGCGTCGCGTTCTACACGGGCGCCGAGATCGTCACCATCGCCGCCGCCGAATCCGACGAACCCGAGCGGGCGGTGACGCGGGCGATGAAGTCGATCGTCTTCCGCATCATCGGGTTCTACGTCGGCTCGATCCTCGTGGTGGTGGCCATCCAGCCCTGGAACACCAAGAGCGTCAGCATCAGTCCCTACGCCTCGGTGCTCACCGTTCTGGGCATCCCGGGCGTCGCGACGATCATGAACTTCATCGTGCTCACTGCGGTACTGTCCTGCCTCAACTCCGCGCTGTACACGACGTCGCGAATGCTGTTCGCGCTCACCACCTCTGGTGACGCGCCTCGGTTCTTCACCAAGCTGTCCCCGAGCGGCGTCCCGCGCCGTGCGATCCTGCTGGGCACCGCCGTCGGCTACGCATCGGTCGCCGCGACCTACGTGTGGGGCGACGTGGTGTTCAACTTCCTGATCAACTCCTACGGCGCCGTCGCCCTGTTCGTCTACCTGATCATCGCGATATCGCAGGTCGTCCTGCGCCGCCGCATCGAGCGGACGCGGCCCGGCACGTTGAAGCTGACGATGTGGCTGTTCCCGTGGCTGAGCTACGCCACCATCGCGCTCATGGCGACCGTCATCCTGGCGATGGCGTTCCTCCCCGACACCCGCTCGCAGTTCCTGATGAGCGGTGTCACCCTGGCCGTCATCCTCGTTTCGTTCGAGGTGGTCCGCCGGCGCAACTCACCTGACGCCGAACCCGCGACCCCGGCGCCGACGAGCGTCGACAGTCGTGTTCCCGCCGACGCGGTCGAGAACTGACCCGGATCACTGCCCTGCCGCCAGGATGCTGATCGCGATGTCGGTGGCCGGGCCGATGACGGTCTCGATGTCCAGGTCGTCTTCGGCGGTCTGCGCGGCGAGCTCGCGCACGCCGGCCAGCAGCATCACGGCCTGGGGCCTGGTGATGGGCGGCAGCCCGGCCCGCTGAAATCCCGGGTTGGCGGCGAGTTCGCCGAGCAGCGCGGCGAGTTCGGCGAAGTTTCGCCGCTGAATCGGGCGGGCGGCCGCGCCCAACGCGGGCAGGTCGCGGATCCAGCTCAGCGAAATCGCCGGGCGCGCCGTGAGATGCGCGATGTAGGCCGTGAACATCTGCCGAATCTGATTGTGCCAGTGCGCGTCTGAATCGACGGCCGCCCGGATGTCGGCGACCAGATCGTCGGTCACCGAGGCCAGCAGGGCCAGGTAGCACTCCTGCTTGTTCGCGAAGTGCAGGTAGAAGGTGGTCTTGGAGGCCTGCGCCTTGCGCACGATGTCGACGACGGACGTCGCGGCGTAGCCGCGTTCGCCGATCAATGCCGCGAGCGCGTCGACGAATCGCTGTCGGGCGTCGTCGTCCTCCGTGTTGCGCATCCCAGTACGTTATCGTACTGTGCCCTGACGTGCGAGTACGACCTCGTACTCACAGACGGGGAAACCATGATTCGTGCGATTCGAAGCCGCAGACGCGGCACCGCCGCCCGGTTGGCATCGGCCGCGGCGCTGGCGCTGCTGGCCGTCGTCGGCGCACCGCCGGCACCGGCGTCCGCCGTGGCCATCACCCGGTGCCCGTGGCGCGCCACCACCGTCGCGAGTGGGTTGGGCTCCCTGGAAAACCTCGCGTTCGACAATGCGGGCACCATGCTCGTCTCACGCACCGTCGGCAGTTCCGGGCAGCTGTACCGCCTCACCCCCGACGGCAAGGGCAGCACCTTCGTACCGAATGTTGCTGCGCCGGGGAGCATCACCGTCGCCGACGGGGCGGCGTACTTCACCACCGGCAACAGCTTTCTCTCCGGAGTCTTCGGCGCGAAGGACGGCGGCATCGCCCGCGTGGATCTCGGCAGCGGCGTGCTGACGACGGTCGCGACCAAGCTCACCATGCCCAACGGCATGGTCCGGTTGCCCGACGGCTCGTTCGTCGTCTCCCGCAACATCGGCTGGACCACCGGGCTGACCAGGATCAGCGCCGACGGCACCCGCGAAAGCCGCCTCGCACCCTCGGTGACCATGGCCAATGGCCTGACATACGACACCGCCCACCACACCGTCATCGCCTCGATGGACCTGCAGCCCGTCAGCACCCTGGCCATCGTGGACGTCGCCGACCCCAGCCACATCCGCACCGTCAACCTGGGCCTGTTCGGGCTGTTCGGATTCCCCGATGACCTCACGGTCGGTCCGGACGGCCTCATCTACCTGGCGATGGACGGCGGCGACATCGTCCGCATCGATCCCGAACGCCACGCCGCGTGCATCCTGGCCTCTGGCATGTTCGGCAGTACCTCGGTGCGCTTCGGCGCGGGCCCGGGCTGGGACCCGCAGGCGCTGTACAGCACCGACCTCTTCGGCACCGTCCGCAAGCTGACGCCGACCGCGGGCTGAGAAGACATCCCGGTGACCGGACCACAGCCGTCCAGCCGGACACCGGTGCCGCAAGAATCCTTCGGCAACGAAAGGACTTGCAGCATGGATAGATTCAGCGACCGCCGGGTCATCGTGACCGGCGCCGGGTCCGGCATCGGACAGGCCACCGTGGCCCGCCTGCTCGACGAGGGCGGCACCATCGTCGCGTGCGACATCTCCGCCGAAGGCCTGGCCCGTACCAAGGAAGCCGCCGAAAAGGCCGGCACCGCAGCGCGTCTCACCACCACGGTGCTCGACATCTCGTCCGAAGCGGACGTCATCAAGGGCGTCGACGCCGCCATCGCCGACATGGGCGGCCTGGACGTGCTGGTCAACGTCGCCGCGATCGAGACGTGCTCACACACCCACGAGATCACGCTGGCCGACTGGAACCGCATCATCGCGGTCAACCTCACCGGCACCTTCCTCATGACCCGCCAGGCGCTGCCGGCGCTGCTGGCATCGGGGCGCGGTGTGGTCATCAACTTCACCTCGACCTCGGCGAGCTATGCCCACCCCTATATGGCGGCCTACTCCGCCAGCAAGGGTGGCATCCTGAGCTTCACCCACTCGCTGGCGCTCGAATACGCCAAGCAGGGACTGCGCGCGGTGAACATCCAGCCCGGCGGTGTCTCCACCCCGCTGGCCAACGGCACGTTCGCCAAGATGCCGGAAGGCACCGACTACGGGCTGTGGACCAAGCAGGTCCCGATGCTCAACACCGGCAACGACGCGAACCTGGGTGATCCCAGCGCGGTCGCCGCGGTGGTCGCCATGGCGGCTTCCGATGACGGCGCGTTCCTCACCGGCACCGAGATCCGGATCGACGGCGGCGCGCACTGCTGACGCGCCACGAACTTCCGCGGGTGCTCAGCGGACGACCACGTCGCTGGGCACCCGCGGATCACCAAGCATCGCCCGGTGCGACGGCGGCGTGCGCCCGTCGACATCGGTGATGCCGTAGCGCTGGGCTTCTTCCGCGGCGATCACGGTCTGCCCGCTGATGCCGTCCAGGTCCGGGTCCTGATACAGCGCGTTGATCACATGCCCGATGAACTCCGGGGTCTCGAAATTGCCGGCGGCCTTGGCCAGCGTCTCGGCGTCGAACGCCTGCTTGAACTTGTCGGTGAGCAGGATGCCCATCCAGATCGACAACGTCGACACCCCCGTGCCGTGGAAGTCGACGGCCATGTCGGCGGCCATCTTGTCCACGCCGGCCTTCTGCGCGCCGTAGGCCGGGCCGTGCATGTAACACACCCCGCCCGGCGACGACGTGAACGCGATCAGGCCACGGCCCTGTGCCACCAGCAGCGGGGCGGCGTGCCACGACGCCACATACGCCGACCGCAGACCGACGTCGAGCACGTCACCGAGGCCGATCGGCTTCTCCCAGAACGGCTTCGGGTCGACGAGGTTGTCGTGCACCACGGCGGCGTTGTTGACCAGCAGATCGAGCTGTCCGGCCTCGTCGGCCACCCGCGCGAACAACGCGGCCACGGCGTCGTCGTCGCGGTGATCCACCGGCACGGCGATACCGCCGTCGCCGGGATCGGTGACGGTACGGCCCGTCAGGTACACCGTCCACCCGTCGGCCACCAACGCCGCGGCTATACCCTTGCCGGCGCCCCGGCTGGCACCGGTGACGACCGCGACCCGCTTGTCTGAGCTCATGCGGCTATGGTGCCACGCCCAGTTCGTCCTGAACGACGTGCACGACACCGGCCGCCACCGCATCCGCGATGGACTCCTTCAGCTGGCCGCACGCCAGGAAGATCCGGCCCGGCAGACACTCGGCCCGCCGGCGCTCCTCGCACCGCGCAGCCGACTCGCGCGTCCACTGCACGCTGGTCTGCTGCCAGCTGCCCTTGCGCGCCAACACCTCTGCGCCACAGGCACGGCAGGCCACGGGCACCATCGGCATGTCGGCCAGCCGGATGTCGGGCCGCGCGGTCATCAGACCGACTCCGCGGCCCGTGCTGCGATGTTGGCTTCCATCTCCTTGGTCCACGCCTCACGCGGGACGGTGGTGTCCAATTCGTATTCGAAACGGTCGGTCATCTCCGGCACCACATCCGCGACGTCGACGTAGAACTGCTCGTACCACCGGCGCAGCTGGTAGACCGGGCCGTCTTCCTCGACCAGGAGCGGATTGTCGATGCGCGCCTTGTTCTTCCAGATCTGCACGTCCTGCTCGAAGCCCTGCTTCACCCAGTCACCGAGCGCGTGCGCCGTCGCCACAGCCGCCTCCTCGGGCAGGCCCGCCATCTTCTTCACGATGATTCCGTACTGCAGCACAAAGGAATTCGAGTCGATCGGGTAATGGCAGTTGATCAGGATGGTCTTGTGGTCGGCGTCCGGGTAGTGGTACGTCAGGTCATCGATCATGAAGGACGGTCCGTAGTACGACGCCACCGACGTCGAGCCGAGCATCTTCGCACCCTCGGTGCCCTGCATGTCCTCGCGACCACCGCCGTTCATGTACTGCGTCGCGACCTGGCCCTCGAAGATGTTCTTGAAGTGCGACGGCACCGCGCCGTGGATGTAGAAGAAGTGCGCCATGTCGACGACGTTGTCGATGATCTCGCGGCAGTTGACGTTGACAACCGTTGTGTACCAATGCCAATCGGTCCACTCATCGCTGCCCGCCTGCTCGATGCGCGGGATGTAGTTCTCCGCCGGCGGCGCGCTGCCCTCGGGGTCGTTCCAGATGAACAGCATCCCGTCCTGCTCGAGGGTCTCCCACTTCGCGGTACGTGCCAGCCGCGGGGTGCGCTTGGCGTACGGCACCAACTTGCATTTGCCGTCGCCACCCCAGCGCCAGTCGTGGAACGGGCAGGCGATCTCATTGCCCTTGACGGTGCCCTGGCTCAGGTCACCACCCATGTGGCGGCAGTAGCTGTCCAGCACGTTGAGCCGGCCGTCCGCGCCACGGAACACGACGAGTTTCTGCCCGAAGGCCTTGATCGAGTGCGGTTTGCCGTCACCGAGGTCCTTGGTCAGGCCAAGGCAGTGCCAGCCACGGGCGAACCGGGTCGGCGCTTCACCGGCTTCGATCTGGCGAACATCGACATCCTCCACCGACATCTGATGACCATCCTCACATTGAAAACTGGGCTGCAGTTTGATGTTTCAGGTCTAACAGCAACGGGGTGCGCAATGCACGTGTTCTCCCGCTGGCAGGGACGCGCGAGGCCGGAAATCGGTCTGTCGCAATACGCTTGGCGGCCGTGACGACATCTGCCGCGGCCACGATTCCGGCCGGCCTCGACATCACCGACACCACCGTCGATCTGCTGGTGATCGGTTCCGGTACCGGCCTGGCCGCCGCGCTGAGCGGTCATGAATCGGGGCTGAACGTCCTGGTTGCCGAGAAGGCCTCCGACATCGGCGGGTCCACCGCCCGCTCGGGTGGCGCCCTGTGGCTGCCGACGACTCCCCTGCTGACCGACAAGGGCACCGCCGACACCGCCGACCGCGCCGCGACGTACCTCGACGCCGTCGTCGACGGCACCGCACCGGCGGCCCGCTCGGCGGGCTTCCTGCAGCACGTCAACGCGACCGTCGACATGCTGGGCCGCACCACCCCGATGCGGCTGTTCTGGGCCCGCGAGTACTCCGATTACCACCCCGAGCGACCGGGCGGCCGCGCCACCGGGCGCACCTGCGAATGCCGCCCGCTCGACGCCGGCGTGCTGGGCGCCTACCGGGACCGGCTGCGCGGCGGTGTCATGGAGGTCAAGGTCCCGATGCCGACGACCGGCGCGGACTACAAATGGATGAACCTGATGGCGCGGGTGCCGCGAAAAGGCTTGCCGCTCATCGCCAAACGGCTCGCGCAGGGCGTCGGCGGCAAGCTGCTGGGACGCGAGTACATCGCCGGTGGTCAGGCGCTGGCGGCCGGGCTGTTCGCCGGTGTGCTGCGGGCCGGCATCCCCATCTGGACCGACACGTCGCTGGTCCGGCTGACCGGTGACGGTCAGCGCGTCACCGGCGCGGTGCTGTCGCACGGCGGCGGTGAGGTCACCGTCACCGCCACGCGCGGTGTGGTGCTGGCGGCCGGTGGCTTCGATCACGACATGGCGATGCGCCACAAGTACCAGTCCGATTCGCTCGGCGGCCACGAGAGCCTCGGCGCCGATTCCAACACCGGTGAGGCCATCCGCGCGGCCACCGACCTCGGTGCCGCCACGGCGTTGATGGACCAGGCCTGGTGGTTCCCGGCAGTCGCGTCCGCGAACGGCCGCCCGCCCGCCGTGCTGCTGGCCGAGCGCTCGCTGCCCGGCTCACTCATCGTCGATCAGGACGGCAAGCGCTTCGCCAACGAGTCGACCGACTACATGTCGTTCGGCCAGCGCGTGCTCGAACTCGAGCGGGCCGGCACGCCCGTCGAGTCGATGTGGATCGTGTTCGACCAGAAGTACCGCAACAGCTACGTCTTCGCCGCCGGCTCGTTCCCGCGGATGCCGCTGCCCAAGTCCTGGTACCGGGCCGGTATCGCCGCCAAGGCCACCAACTTCGCCGATCTGGCGGCCCAGATGGGAGTCCCGGCCGCCGATTTCGAGCGGACCATGGCGCGGTTCAACGAGAGCGCGGCCGCCGGCATCGATCCCGATTTCGACCGCGGTCTCAGTGCCTACGACCGCTACTACGGTGATCCGACGGTGACGCCCAACCCGAACCTGCGCCCGCTGGTCAAGGGCCCGTTCTACGCGGTGAAGATGACGCTGAGCGACCTCGGCACCTGCGGCGGCGTGGTGGCCGACGAGCGCGGCCGGGTCCGCAGGGAGGACGGCGGCGTCATCGAAGGCCTGTACGCGCTGGGGAACACCGCGGCCAACGCCTTCGGCGCCGTCTACCCGGGCGCGGGCGCGACCATCGCGCAGGGCCTGGTGTACGGCTACATCGCCGGACGGGATGCCGCCGGGAAGTTGTAAGAGCTCAGAGCCCGCCGAGGTCGTCGGGCACGTCGACGGCGTACGCCTGGAGCACCTCGAGCGGCACGACCTCGAGCGTCCGCTCGTGTGTGGAGGCGAGCACCACCGGTGCCGCGTATCCGTCGTTGTGCGCCCGCAGCCAGTTCACCGCGGTCACGCACCAGCGGTCGCCGGGCGACAGGCCCGGGAAGCGGTACTCCGGCATCGGCGTGGACAGGTCGTTGCCTATCGAACGCTGGTGCGCCAGGAACTCGCCGGTCACGACGGCGCAGATGGTGTGCCGGCCGGCGTCCTCGGGCCCGGTCGAGCAGCAGCCGTCACGGTAGAAGCCCGTCAGCGGTTCGGTGCCACACGGTTCCAGCGGAGCACCGAGCACATTGCGATCTGCCACCGGTCAATCCTTCCTTACCTTGCTCGCGGTGAAAAGGCTTGCCCCGCACTCGATGTCCGCACCGGAAGTGACCGCGGCCGACAAGGTCACGTTCTCCGGCACACGTTGGTCCATCACCACCACGGCGACAATGGGATTGAGCCCCCTGGCCTCGACCGCGGGCACGTCGTAGCCGATCACGACCTGCCCCGCGGTGACGTCGTCACCCTGACTGACATGAGCCGTGAAACCGTCACCGTCGAGCGTGACGGTGTCCAGGCCGAGGTGCACGAGAACGCCCACGTTGTCCGAGGTCAGGACGACGTAGGCGTGCGGCATGAGTTTCAGGAGTCTGCCGGTGACCGGGGCGACGGCCTCGATCACGCCGCGCGGCGGGTCGATCGCGGCGCCGTAGCCGACCATGCCCGCCGAGAACACGGGGTCCGGGACTTCCTCGAGCCGAACCGCGCGCCCCGCGACCGGGGCGAGAACTGACGTCTGACTCACTGGCGTATCTCCTCTGTTCGTGCGCTCCCACAATACGAGCGCCGCCGAACGAGCTCTCACGGACGCAGGTTCTCGTCTAAGCTGCCGCAAAGCTCTCGCGCCGAGTGGCGTTTCTGCGGCAGAGAAGGGTCTCGCACATGAACGGCACAGCGAAAATCTCAGGTGCACAGGAAAAGTCGGACCTGCGCATCCCCGGCTTCGCTCAACTGCAACGGCTCGGCAAGAGCCTCATGCTGCCGATCGCCGTGCTGCCCGCGGCGGGAATCCTGCTCCGGCTGGGCCAGGACGACCTGCTGGGCAAGATCAAGGCGCCCGTCATCGGGCCGTTCGTCCACGCGATGAGCGCTGCCGGCGACGCACTGTTCACCAACCTCCCGCTGCTGTTCGCCGTCGGCGTGGCCATCGGGTTCGCCAGGAAGGCCGACGGCTCGACAGCGCTGGCCGCCGTCGTCGGCTACCTCGTGGTGCAGTCGGTGTTCAAGACCATGTCGCCCGTCGTGCTGGCCGGCGAGGTCGACAAGGCAGGCGCCCAGGCCCAGATCAACTACAGCGTGTTCGCGGGAATCGTGGTCGGCCTGCTCACCGCGTGGCTCTTCGACCGCTACCACACCATCCAATTACCCGCGTACCTCGGGTTTTTCGGGGGCAGGCGGTTCGTCCCCATCGTGGTGTCGATCGCGTGCCTGTTCCTCGCGTTCGCGATGAGCTACTGCTATCCGCTGTTCGACGCGGGCCTGACCGGCCTGGGCAGGTTCATCGGCGGTTCTGGGGCCTTCGGCGCGTTCGTCTACGGATTCGCCAACCGCATGCTGATCCCCCTGGGCCTGCACCACATCCCGAATTCCTACGTGTGGTTCCTCTACGGCGACTATCAGACCCCCGACGGCCACGTCGTCACGGGTGAACTCACACGCTTCGCCTCGGGCGACCCGACCGCGGGCATCCTCACATCGGGGTTCTACCCGGTGCTCATGTTCGGATTGCCGGCCGCCGCCCTGGCGATGATCCACGTGGCCGACAAGAAACAGCGGAAGGTCGCCGTCGGCATCCTGTCGGCGGCTGCGCTGACCGCGCTGCTGACCGGGGTCACCGAGCCGCTCGAATTCTCGTTCATGTTCGTGGCGTTCCCGCTGTACGTCATCCACGCCGTGCTGACCGGGCTGTCGCTGGCGGTCGCGTACCTGCTCGACATCCACCTCGGCTTCTCCTTCTCCGCGGGACTGGCCGACCTCCTCCTCTACGGCACCGCCCCGGCCGCGAAGAACATCCCGCTGCTCATCGGCATGGGTGTCGTCTTCTTCGTCGTCTACTACGTGCTGTTCCGGTTCGCCATCACGAAGTGGAATCTGCGGACCCCGGGCCGGGAGCCGGATACCGAATTCGAAGCCGAGGAGCAGGCCAATCTCGGCGAAGGCGCGGATTCGAGGCCGGAGCAGGTGATCGCGGCCTTCGGTGGGCGGGGCAACCTCGTCGCCGTCGACGCATGCATCACGCGGCTGCGCATCGAGGTCGCCGACACGAGCAAGGTGGATCAGGACCGGCTGAAGAGTCTCGGCGCCGCGGGCGTCATCGAGGTCGGCAACAGTGTCCAAGCGGTTTTCGGCACCGACTCCGAAGCCCTCAAGAACGACATCGCCGCGATCCTCTAGACGTCGTGGCGGCCCTGAACCTCGCGCTCGACCTCACGCCACAGGCCCGGCATCGAACGCGGCATGCCCGCAACGCCTTTCGCCGCGGTCTGTAGCACCGCGTCGGCGTCGTCGATGTCCTTCATCAGTTCGAGCGCCAGTTCCCGCTCGGCGGCGTAGTACTTGGCCGCCCAGCGCAGCGCGATCACCGAATACGCCCACACCGGCTGGGCCTTGGCGCCGTCGGAGTCCTCGGCGGCCTGCCGCTCCATGGCCTCGCAGTAGGCGACGTGCTGCTCGAGCAGCTCCCGCAGCCGGGTCGGGTTGCTCAGGTGGCCGAACGTAACCCGCAGCAGCACACTGTGTTTGAGCACCGGCGGGTCGACGGGAGCGTTGTTGGTCCAGTCGGTCACGGCAGCCATGCCGGACTCGGTGATCTTGTACAGACGGCGCGTGCGCAGGCCTTCGTCCTGCTCGACGCGGGACTCGAGATAGCCAAGTCCCTCAAGCTTTTTCAGCTCGGTGTAGATCTGGCTGTACGACGGGCTCCAGTAGTAGAAACCGACGCTCCAGTCGATCCACTTCTTGATGTCGTAGCCGCTGAGTTCCTCTTCGTACGACAACATGCCCAGCAGCGTCCAACTCGTCGCCGCCAGCGACGGTTTGCTCTGCGGCTTGCTTGCCATCTGTTTAGCCTAACAATCTATTGCCGCAAAGGCCCCAGTCATGACCGCCTGTCGGGACAGTCATTTACCACCCGCCGGCGGGGCTACGGCGGCCACATACCGGCGTACCACCAGCTCTTCGGCCTTTTCGTCGGCCAACGGCCAGCACAGCAACGACAGTACAACCCGCACGATCCAGTCCGCGAGCAGCGGATCCGTGATGCCCGTCAGCTCGGCCGCCGCCTGCGAGAGCCGGGGTGAGTCGAAGTCGACGAGGGCTCCGGCACGCACCACACCCGAGGCCAGCGGGTCCGCCCGGACCACCCGCAGGGACGTCAGCACGGCCGCCGCGATCCGCTCGGGCCCGGTGTGCCCGGCCACCGCCTGCGCGATCTCCTGCCCGACCCGCATGACCGCGCGCGCCAGCACCCCGTCGCGCAGCGCCTGTTTGCCGCCGACGTGCCGGTACACCGTGGCGCGCGAACAGCCCACGCTGGCGGCGACCTCGTCGATGTTCAACCGGTCCAGGCCTCGGGTCGCGGCGCTGGCGGCCGCGGCGGCATAGATGCGTTCGATGCCCGCGTCGCGGCGGTCGGCGCCGATCAGCCAGTCCATCGGCCTGATACTAATCCATTGATTTGTCTCATAGCGAGACGAAAATTCTCAATCCGTCTGCATCACCGCAGCTCGCAGACCGTGCGTGAGACAGCCGAATTCCGGCCTTGACATGCCGTTATGGGAGCCCAAAACTCAAGGCGTGCAACTAGTTTCAGATCTGCTCAGCCCGTCCACGCTGGACGATCCGTATGACTGTTATGCGCAGCTCCGCCTGGCCGGTC
The DNA here is from genome assembly GCF_045310915.1 of Mycobacterium sp. SMC-17. Classification (NCBI taxonomy): domain Bacteria; kingdom Bacillati; phylum Actinomycetota; class Actinomycetes; order Mycobacteriales; family Mycobacteriaceae; genus Mycobacterium; species Mycobacterium sp. SMC-17. The sequence continues at coordinate 130,332 of NZ_JBJIAK010000002.1, forward strand.
CGGTGCACCGCGTGCCCGGCACCGACTTCTACCTGGCCACCACCTGGGATGCCGTACAGGAAGCCGTCGGCCGCCCGGAGGACTTCTCCTCCAACCTGACCGCCACGCTGGTGAATGCCGGAGCGCAGACCGGGACGGTTCGGCCGGGAACCTTCGACATGGGAGCCGTCGACACCGCCGGACATGTCCTCGCCACCGGCGATGAACCGCGTCATGCGCACGAACGCAAACTGGTGCTACCGGCGTTGGTGGCCAAGAGGATTCGGGCCCTCGAGCCGGCGATCGCCGACATCGCCCGGCAGCTGTGGGACGACGCGGCGGCGGACGGCCGCATCGAGTGGATGTCCGCCATCGGCGACCGCCTGCCGATGACGTTGGTGGCCAGGCTCATCGGGCTGCCCGACGACGACGTGCCGCAGCTGGTGCAGTGGGGCTACGGCAGCACCGAACTGCTCAGTGGCGTCTTCGACCTCGAGCACATCGGCACCGCGGTCGAGACGTCGGCACAACTCGCCGGCTACCTGTACGCCAAATTCGCTGAGGCACAGGCGAATCCGGGTGAAAACCTGCTCGGTGACCTCACCCGTGCGGTGGCCCAGAACACCGTCACGGCCGAGGTGGCGGTGCTGATGCTGCTGCAGCTGGTCGGCGCCGGCGGTGAGTCCACCGCCGGGCTGATGGGCAACGCCGCGCGGCTCCTCGCCACCCACCCCGACGTCCAGGAACAGGTGCGCCGTGACCCGCAACTGGTCCCCGCGCTCCTGGAGGAGACGCTGCGACTGGAGTCGCCGTTTCGCAACCATCACCGGCACATCCGGCGGGACACCACGCTGGCGGGTGTGCCGCTGCCCAAAGACGGCCACCTGCTCCTGCTCTGGGGGTCGGCAAACCGCGACCCGGCGGCCTTCGACGACCCCGACCGGCTGCAACTGGGCCGGCCGAACCTGCGCAATCACCTGGCGTTCGGGAAGGGCCTGCATTTCTGCGTCGGCGCGGCGCTGGCCCGCACCGAGGCCCGCCTCGGGATCACCACGCTGCTCGAGGCCACCAACTGGTTCGAGCTCGCCGGCGCCGAATGGGTGCCGAGCCTCATGGTCCGCCGGCACCTACGACTGGAGCTGCGCTACCGCTGACCGTCGCCGGTGGCGCCACCGGCGTCGTCCCGCACCATCCGCACCGACACATGTGGCAGCCGCTGCCCCGGCTTGCGGCTGAAGCTGTACTCCCACGACAGTCCACCCCACAGCTGCCAGCCACGGCGACGCGAGATCAGGCACAGTCCGGCCCCGACCGCGGTGCCCACGAGAACGCCGGTCTGCGCCAGCCCCAGATTCCAGAACCCGGCCACCACCGCGCTGGCCGCGAGCGCGCTCGTCGCGTACAGCGTGTTGCCACCGAAAATCTGCGGTACCCGGTGCGTCGTGAGATCCCGCAATGCGCCGCCGCCGACCGCCGTGATGGTGCCCAGCAGCAGGGCCGGCACCCAGCCGAGCCCCAGCGCCAGCGTCTTCTGCGCACCGGCGGTCGCCCAACAACCGAGGGCCAGCGCGTCCACGTAGGGAAACACCGCCTGCCAGCCGCGACCGCCGATCGGCATCAGGAACGCGATCGCCGCGCCGATCACCGCGCACAGCGCGTAGCGAAAGTCCGTGAGCGCCACCGGCGGTCCGTGCTGCAGCAGGGTGTCGCGGATGATGCCGCCGCCCAGCCCGGACAGCAGTGCCAGCGTCAGGAAACCGATCGGATCCATGCGCTCGTCGCGGGCGACGATGCCGCCCAGGATCGCGTTGGTCAGGACACCGGCCAGGTCGATGACGGCGAACAGCTCGCCGAGGGTCGGCACGGGCTATTCGGGCAGGCGCAGCTCGGGCTTCTCGACCTCTTCGATGTTGACATCTTTGAAGGTGATCACCCGGACCTGCTTGACGAACCGCGCCGGCCGGTACATGTCCCAGACCCAGGCATCGGCCAGACGCAGCTCGAAGTAGACCTCTCCGTCGGCGTTGCGCGGGATCAGCTCGACGCTGTTGGCCAGATAGAACCGCCGCTCCGTCTCGACGACGTAACTGAACTGCCCGACGATGTCCTTGTACTCGCGGTACAGCGAGAGCTCCATCTCGGTTTCATACTTCTCGAGATCCTCGGCACTCATCGGCACAGACTCATCAGTTCAGCGGTCCTTCGGTTTACTCGGTGTTGCAGGGCCATGTCTGGTTCGGATCGGCGGCCGGTTCCCATTTTCCCCTACCCGGATCGGCAGCGCTGCCCTATCGCCGGGTTGGCAGCGAGCTTGCGCACATTGGCGAACGAGAACCGGTGTTCGGGGCAGGGCCCCAGTTCGGCCAGCGCCGCGGTGTGGGCGGCGGTGCTGTACCCCTTGTGTACCGCAAACCCGTAGCCCGGGTGCACGGTGTCCATCTCGACCATCAGGCGGTCGCGGCTCACCTTGGCCAGCACGCTGGCGGCGGCGATACAGGCCGCCGCGGCGTCCCCGCTGACCACCGGCAGCGACGGCACCGACAGGCCCGGCACCCGGAACCCGTCGGACAGCACGTACCCCGGCCGCACGGACAGGCCCGCGACCGCGCGGCGCATGCCCTCGATGTTGGCGATGTGCACCCCGCGCCGGTCGACCTCGACCGACGGGATGAACACCACGTGGTACGCGAGCGCGTAACGCCGGATCAACGGGAACAGCCGTTCCCGTTCGGCTTCGTTCAGCTTCTTCGAATCATCAAGGGCGGCCAGGCTTTCCAGCCGATTCGGGCCCAGCACGCAGGCCGCCACGACGAGCGGGCCGGCGCAGGCCCCACGGCCGACCTCGTCGACCCCGGCCACCGGACCGAGGCCGCCGCGGTACAGCGCCGACTCCAGCGTGCGCAGGCCCGCGGACTTGCGGATCACCGTGCGAGGCGGCCAAACGGACACCGAAGAACCTTATTGACCGGTCTGCGGATTGGCCGTGACGACACCACCCCAGCGCGACGGCGGCCACGCGATGAACCGGGCCTTGCCGATCACGTTGGCGACGGGCACGGTACCCGCGGTCGGGTCACCGGTGCACATCAGCGCGTTGATGGCGTCCGCCGGTGTGTTCGTGCAGTGCGCGCGCGAGTCCGCCGAGTGGGTGCGGTTGTCGCCCATCACCCAGAGCCGACCGTCCGGCACCTTCACCGGGCCGAACTCGTTGCCCAGGCACGGATCTGTCGCCGGGTCGACCATCATGGTCGCCGGGTCCAGGTACGGCTCCTTGAGCTTCTTGCCGTCGACCGTCAGTCCCGTCGAGTTGCGGCACTGCACGGTCTGACCACCCACGGCGATGACGCGCTTCACCAGATCGTTCTCATCGGGCGGCACGAAGCCGACGACCGAGAGCGCGTTCTGAATCCAGCGCATCGTCGGGTTGTCCGAACGGATCGACTTGTAGCTGATGTTCCAGTTCGGCGGGCCCTTGAAGACCACCACGTCGCCCGGCTCCGGCGAGCTGAACCGGTAGGTCAGCTTGTCCACCATGATGCGGTCGCCGACGCAGCCGCTGCAGCCGTGCAGCGTGGGCTCCATGGATTCCGACGGAATCAGGTACGGCCGCGCGACGAACGTCAGCACGAGGTAGTACAGCAGCACCGCAGTGACGACGAGGACGACGCCCTCACGCAGCGCGGCCAGCTTCGACTTCGGCTTCTCGTCGGCATCTTCGGCCTTGCGGGCCTCGTCTGCCTTGACCGGGTCGGCGGTCGCTGTCGTGTCGGCGTCGTCCGTCGCCGGACTGTCCGGAGTGGTGCTGTCTTCGCTTGGGCCGGTCACGGCACCAGGCTAATCAGCTCGGCGGAAGAGTCGCCGAACAAGCTCAGCGCTTTTCCTTGATCTTGGCCTTCTTGCCACGGAGCTCGCGCAGGTAGTACAGCTTGGCGCGACGGACGTCACCGCGGGTGACGACGTCGATGTGGTCGATGTTCGGCGAGTGCACCGGGAAGGTCCGCTCGACGCCGACGCCGTAGCTCTCCTTGCGGACGGTGAAGGTCTCACCGATGCCGCCACCCTGACGACGGATCACGACGCCCTTGAACACCTGGATGCGGTGCTTGTTGCCCTCGATGACCTTGACGTGCACATTGAGGGTGTCGCCGGGGTTGAAGGCCGGGATGTCGTCGCGCAGCGACGCCTGGTCGACGAAGTCCAGCGTTTTCATCGGTGACACTTCCTTGCTAACTCGCGGGCTACAGCCGCCGGACACCATGCGGCGCGACGGAAAAGCCATTCTCTTTACGGACGTTGGTCGGATGCCGTAGCGGGCGGGGACACATCCGAAACAGACGCCGACCCCGCGCCCAGCGCAGACAACTGCTCAATTGTGCCAGACAGCCGCCGGGTGACGAAATCGTGACCCCCGCCGGGCCGGTGCAGCCGACATCACACGCGGCACCGTCACAGTCGTCACACCCAACACACGTTTACCGGTTACGCTGATCAATCAGATTTTTATCCACCGTGATCTGAGGAGACCCATGCGCCCGCAGCACGCGAAGCTGCTGACCATCACCGCTGCCGCGGCAACGGTGATGCTCACAGCTGGTTGCGAGGCCAAGGTCTACGGGGCGCCGCCGCCGAACCGGATCGCGCTGACCGTCGTCCCGGTCGTCACCGCCCTGGAGATGCCGGAGGCCCCGGCCACCGAGCCCGCCGCTGCCCTGGCGGGCCTCGATGCCCGCGAACGGACCGCCACCAGTGATGCGGCGGCGGCCGGCGCGTCGATGAGCGCCGCGGTTCTCGATCGCAACACCGGCCAGCTGATCGCCGCCGGCAACAAGTCCGCCATGCCCATCGCGTCGGTGGCCAAGTTGTTCATCGCCGACGATCTGCTGCTGCAGGAGGCGAAGGGCCAGATCGAGCTCACCGCGGCCGACCGTCAGTCGCTGGACACCATGCTGCGCTCGTCGGACGACTCCGCGGCGGAGGTGTTCTGGAATCGCAGCGGCGGCAACAGCGTCGTCAGCCGCGTCGCGGCCCGCTACGGGCTGACCGGGACCTCGGTGCCCTACGACGGCAAGTGGTGGAACACCATGAGCACCACCACCGACCTGGTGCACTACTACGACCAGTTGCTGAACGGCTCCGGCGGGCTCCCGCCCGAGCGGGCCAGCATCATCCTGGCCAACCTGGCCGCATCCACGCCCACCGGCGCCGACGGCTACCCGCAGCGCTTCGGCATCCCGGACGGTCTGTACGGCGAACCGGTCGCGGTGAAGCAGGGCTGGATGCCGGATTGGGGCGGCAACAACTGGATGCACATGTCCACCGGCGTGATCGGCGCCGACCGGCGCTACGTCATGGCGATCGGCTCACTGCAGCCCACCGACGACGCCACGGCACGCGCGACCATCACCAACGCCGTGAAGACGATGTTCCCGGGCGGGCGGATCAACTAGCCGGGGCTAGTCGGGCAACAGGTCCGGCCGGCGCTCGCGCGTCCGCTGCAGACCCTGCTCGCGGCGCCAGGCCGCGACCTTGGCGTGGTCGCCCGACAACAGCACCGGGGGCACCTCGAGGTCACGCCAGACCGGCGGCCGCGTGTAACTCGGCCCCTCCAGCACTCCCCCGACGTGCGCCGAATGCGAATCATCCTGGTGTGACGCCGGATTGCCCAGGACGTCGGGCAGCAATCGCACCACGGCCTCGATCATGACCAGCGCCGCGGACTCACCACCGGGCAGCACGTAGTCACCGATCGACACCTCTTCGACCCGCATACGCCGGGCAGCGTCGTCGGCGACCCGCTGGTCGATGCCCTCGTAGCGGCCGCACGCGAACACCAGGTGCTTCTCGCCGGTCCAGCGGTGCGCGTGTTCCTGCGTGAACAGCCGGCCCGCCGGCGTCGGGACCACCAAAACCGTTTCCGGCGTGCAGATTTCGTCGAGGGCGGCACCCCACACCGGCGCCTTCATCACCATGCCGGGCCCGCCGCCGTACGGCGAATCGTCGACCGACTTGTGGACGTCATGCGTCCAGTTCCGCAGGTCGTGCACACCGAGTTGGACAGTGCCGTTGGCGATCGCCTTGCCCGGCAGGGACTGCTGCAGCGCGTCGAGATACGCCGGGAAAATGGTGACGACGTCAATCCGCATGGGTATCAATCCAACTCGAGCAGGCCGTCGGGCGGATCGATCTCCACCAGACCGTCGGCCAGCGACACCGTCGGCACCATCGCGGTGACGAACGGCACCAGCACCTCGGCACCAGATTCCGTTCGGATGGACAGCAATTCGCCGCCCGGGGTGTGCAGCACCTCGGTCACCACACCCACGTCGACACCGTCGACGGTGCGGACCTTGAGGCCCTCGAGCTGGTGATCGTAGAACTCGTCGGGCTCATCGATGGGCGGCAGGCTGGCGGAGTCCACCAGGAACAGCGTGCCGCGCAACGCATCTGCCGCATTGCGATCGTTCACACCGGCCAGCCGCACCAGCAGCCGCCCGCCGTGCTCACGAACGGCGTCGATCACATAGGTACGTTCGGCGCGCTCGGTGCTGCGCGCACCGGGCTTGCCACGCAGTGATGATCCCGGCGAGAAACGCTCGCCGGGATCATCGGTACGTACTTCGACGACAACCTCGCCGCTGATGCCGTGCGCCTTGACGACGCGGCCGACCACGAGGTCCATATTTACTGGTCGGTGTCCACCACGTCGACGCGGATGCCCCGGCCGCCGATGCCGGCGACCAGTGTCCGCAGCGCAGTGGCCGTGCGGCCGCCGCGCCCGATGACCTTGCCCAGGTCATCGGGGTGCACGTGCACCTCGACGGTACGACCGCGGCGGCTGGTCACCATGTCGACCCGGACATCGTCGGGGTTGTCGACGATCCCGCGGACCAGGTGCTCTACGGCGTCGACGACGACGCTGCTCATTCGGCGGGCGCTTCGGCCTCGGCCTCAGTGGCCTCGGCAGCCTCGGTCTCGGCGGCAGCCTCAGCCGCTTCTTCCTTCTTGTCCTTGCGCTTCTTCAGCGTGACGGCCTCGCCACCGGGAGCGGCGTCGGCGTTCGCCAGCGCGGCGTTGAACAGGTCCAGCTTGGACGGCTTGGGCTCCTTGACCTTCAGGGTGCCCTCGGCGCCCGGCAGGCCCTTGAACTTCTGCCAGTCACCCGTGATCTTCAGCAGGGCGGCGACCGGCTCGGTCGGCTGTGCGCCGACGCCCAGCCAGTACTGCGCGCGCTCCGAATCGATCTCGATCAGGCTCGGCTCTTCCTTCGGGTGGTACCGGCCGATGACCTCGATGGCGCGGCCGTCGCGGCGGGTGCGCGCGTCGGCGACGATGATGCGGTACTGGGGGTTGCGGATCTTGCCAAGCCGGGTGAGCTTGATCTTGACAGCCATGTTCTGCACTTCTCCTGATGATTGCCACGCTGCAATTCAGCGACTCGGGCGGATTGCCCGGTCCGGTCTTGCCTCACGTGTGTGACCGCCGCGCGGCGCATTGAACGGGTCGCGGACAGACAGCCGACCATTCTGCCAGAGCAGCCGCGACCGGCCCAAATCCCGTGAACGGCGACTCAGACCACCCGGTCGAAACACTTCGTCTCGACGCGGCGCGTCATACGCCAGCCCTCGGCGGTACGGACGAACTCGTCCTCGTACCAGAGGCCGCAGAACAGCACCTGGGGCTGTGCGTCGGCGTCCGCCGCGGGCAGCACCATCGGGTTGAAACAGATGGTGCGTGACTTCGCGGTGTCGCCGGTGATGGTGACGTCGAAGTTGCCGAGCATGTGCGCATAGGCCGGGAAATTCGGCAGCACCTGCGCCAGCCATTCCTTGACCTCGGGGAAATGCCCGTCGATGCCGCCCATCGCGCGGTAGTCGATGTAGGCATCCGGCGTGAAAACCTTTGCCAGATCATCGAATTGGCGGGTATCGATGGCCGTCGAGTACGCGATCAACAGCTGTTGGATTTCCAGACGGTCCGAGATCTCTTCCAGACTCAGCATGAACCGATTGAACACCACCAGTAGGCTGCTGGCTCCATGGGAAGGTTCGCAACCGCCGTCATGGCGACCCTGACGCTCGTGTTCCTCGCCGCGCCGCCGGTTGCGGCCGCTGACCCCGACATCCAGCCGGTCGGCACCGTACAGATCCCGGCAGGGCCGGCCCCGGCGTGGATCGTCGCCGACATGGACTCGGGCCAGATCCTCGCCGGACAGGACATCGACCTGCGGCATCCGCCCGCCAGCACCATCAAGACGCTGCTGGCACTGACCGCGCTCGGTGAACTGCCGAACCTGGACGCGACCGTGGCCGGCACCGTCGCCGACACCCAGGTGGAGTGCAACTGCGCCGGCATCGTCCCCGGCCACGTGTACACCGCGCGCCAACTGCTGGACGCGGTGCTCCTCGCCTCGGGCAACGACGCCGCCAACGCCCTGGCCGACATGATCGGCGGCTACGACGTCGCCGTCGCGAAGATGAACGCCAAGGCCGCCGCCATCGGCGCCGTCGACACCCACGCCGCCACCCCGTCGGGCCTCGACGGCGCGGGCGGTTCGGGCTGGACCACTCCCCGCGACCTGGCCATCATCTTCCGGGCCGCGATGGCCAATCCGTACTTCGCGCAGATCACCGCGCAGCCCGCCGCGACGTTCCCCGGCAAGAACGGCAACGAGCAGATCGTCAACGAGAACCAGCTGCTGCAGCGGTATCCGGGCGCCATCGGCGGCAAGACCGGGTTCACCAACGCCGCCAAGAAGACCTACGTGGGCGCCGCCGACCGCGGCGGCCGCCGCCTGGTCATCGCGATGATGTACGGCATGGTGCGCGAAGGCGGGCCGACCTACTGGGATCAGGCCTCGCAGTTGCTCGATTGGGGTTTCGCGCAGGACCGCTCGGTCAGCGTCGGCTCGCTGTAGACCGAACCAACCGAGACCCGACCGGAATCTCCGCGCGAGCTGATCGCAGCCTGGGTTCCGTAGCGTCGGCGCTCGTGCGCAAACTGTTCACGGCGACCGCGCTGGCCCTCGGCGCACTACTGGTGACGCCGATCGCCACACCGTCCGCGACGGCCGAACCCGCCGGGCAACCCACGGGCGCACAGGCATTCGCCAACGGCCCGGCCAAAGCCTGGCTGGTCGCCGACCTCGATACCGGCCAGGTGCTGGCGTCGCAGGATCCGGGCGGCTCATACGCGCCGGCCAGCACCATCAAACCGCTGTTGGCCATGGTCGTCCTGGACAACCTGCGTCCGGACGCGCTGGGACGGGCCAACGAGTCGCACACCAAAGTCGAGTGCTCGTGCGTCGGGCTCAAACCCGGCCAGGTGTACTCGGTCCGCCAGCTCCTCGATGCCCTGCTCATGGTGTCGGGCAACGACGCCGCGAACATGCTGGCCGACATGCTCGGCGGCCAGCGCGTCACGGTGGCGGCCATGAATCGCAAGGCCGCGGCGCTCGGCGCCCGCAGCACCCGCGCCGGCTCACCGTCCGGACTCGACGGTCCCGGCTGGGAATCGCTGACCACGCCGCGCGACCTCGGGGTGATCTACCGGGCGGCGCTGACCTACCCGGTGATCGCCGAGATTTTCCGGCAGACGTCGGCGCAGTTTCCCGGCAAGACCCTGACCAGTCAGAACGAGCTGTTGACGGGGTACCCCGGCGATTTCGCCGGCAAGACGGGCTACACGGACCGGGCCCGCAAGACGTACGTCGGCGCCGCGCAGCGCGGGAACCACCGGCTGGTCGTGGTGCAGATGTACGGCACCGGCGATCTCTACCCGCAGGCGAGACAGTTGTTCGACTGGGGCTTCAGCCAGTACACGTGAGTCAGTAGACCCGGCCGCGCAGGATCACCAGGTCGGGATGGTCGAGGACGCCCGGGAGTCGCGGATTGTCGGCGTAGCAGACGAGATCGGCCGAGGCGCCGTGCTCCAAGCCCGGACGCCGCAACCACTTTCGTGCGTTCCAGCTTGCCGCGCCCAACGCGTCCGTCGGGCTCAGGCCCACCCGGCCGAGGGCGGCGACCTCGTCGGCGATGCGGCCATGGGCGATCATGCCGCCGGCGTCGGTGCCCGCGTAGATGGGCACGCCGGCCTCGTGCGCGGCGCCGACGCGCTGCGGGCACGTCGCGTAGAGATCGCGCATGTGCTTGGCGTATGCCGGGAACTTGGTCGCCTTCTCCGCGATCCCGGGGAAGTTCTCGATGTTGATCAGGGTCGGCACCAGCGCCGTGCCGTGGGCCAGCATCAGCTCGATGATGTCGTCGGTGATCCCGGTGCCGTGCTCGATGCAGTCGATCCCGGCGTTGATCAGCCCCGGCAACGCATCCTCGCCGAACACATGCGCCGTGACGCGCGCACCGTTGGCGTGGGCGGCGTCGATGGCTTCTTTGAGGACGTCGTCGGACCACAGCGGCGCCAGGTCACCCACTCCCCGGTCGATCCAGTCGCCGACCAGCTTCACCCAGCCGTCACCGCGCCGGGCCTGCTCGGCGACGTACTGCGGCAGCTGCGATTCGTCCTCGATGTCGATCGGCAACCCGGGCATGTAACGCTTGGGCCGGGCCAGGTGCCGTCCCGCGCGGATGATCCGCGGCAGGTCGTCACGGTCGTCGAAGTCACGGGTGTCGACGGGCGATCCGGCATCGCGCAGCAGCAGCGCACCGGCCTGCCGCTCGGTCTCGGCCTGGCGCTCGGCCTCGTCGAGTTCGACGGGGCCACCCGGACCGATGCCGACGTGGCAGTGCGCGTCGACCAGACCGGGGATGACCCAGCCACCGTCGAAGATCGTCTCGGCGTTCGCGATCGGCTCGGCCGAGAGCACACCCTGATGTATCCACCACTGCACCTCGTCGCCGTCGGGCAGTCCCCGACCGCGAATGTGCAGCGCCCGCACAGCGGCTACTTCTTCGGGAACTTCAGCTGTGACAGATCGAAGTCGGCGAGGCCCGGCGGCAACTCGTTGAGCCCCTGCGGCATGTTCGACAGGTCCGGGAAACCGCCCGGCAGCGCGCTCGGGTCCAGACCGAACGGGTTGGCGGCCGCCTTCGGCGCCGTCGGGCCCCGGCCGCCCTTGCGGCCCTTGCCGGCCTGCTTGTTCTTGCCCTTGGCGGCCTTGCGAGAGCTCTTGCGGCCGAACGGCATTCCCATCTGGCCGGCCATCTGCGACATCATCTTGCGGGCCTCGAAGAAGCGGTCGACCAGCTGGTTGACCTCGGCCACCGTGACACCGGATCCATTGGCGATGCGCAGGCGCCGGGAGGCGTTGATGATCTTCGGGTCGGACCGCTCGGCGGGGGTCATGCCGCGGATGATGGCCTGGATGCGGTCCAGGTGGCTGTCGTCGACGGCCGCCAGGGCGTCTTTCATCTGACCGGCACCGGGCAGCATGCCCAGCAGGTTCCCGATGGGACCCATCTTGCGGATCATCAGCATCTGCTCGAGGAAGTCCTCGAGCGTCAGTTCACCGGAGCCGATCTTGGCGGCGGCCTCTTCGGCCTTCTTCTGGTCGAAGACCTGCTCGGCCTGCTCGATCAGGGTGAGGACGTCGCCCATGCCCAGGATGCGGGACGCCATGCGGTCCGGGTGGAAGACGTCGAAGTCCTCGAGCTTCTCGCCGGCCGACGCGAACAGGATCGGCGCGCCGGTGACCTCGCGCACGGACAGCGCGGCACCACCACGGGCGTCGCCGTCGAGCTTGGTCAGCACGACACCGGTGAAGCCGACGCCCTCGCGGAAGGCGTTGGCGGTGGTGACGGCGTCCTGACCGATCATGGCGTCGAGGACGAACAGTGTCTCGTCAGGCTTGACGGCGTCGCGGATCGCGGCGGCCTGGGCCATCAGTTCCTCGTCGATACCGAGGCGGCCGGCGGTGTCGACGATCACGACGTCGAAGTGCTTGGCCCTGGCCTCGGCCAGACCCGCGGCGGCGACCGACACCGGGTCGCCGGTGGTCATCTGGTCGATGGTCACGCCGTCGGGCGAGACTCCCGGGTGCGGTGCGAAGACGCTGACGCCAGCCCGCTCACCGACGATCTGCAGCTGGTTGACGGCGCCGGGGCGCTGCAGGTCACACGCGACCAGCAGCGGCGTATGTCCTTGATCCTTGAGCCATTTCGACAGCTTGCCGGCGAGGGTCGTCTTACCGGAACCCTGCAGACCGGCCAGCATGATGACCGTCGGCGGGGTCTTGGCGAACGCCAGCTGGCGCGTCTCACCACCGAGGATGCCGATGAGCTCCTCGTTGACGATCTTGACGACCTGCTGCGCCGGGTTCAGCGCACCGGAGACCTCGGCGCCCTTGGCGCGTTCCTTGATCCGGCCGATGAACTCGCGCGTGACCGGCAACGACACGTCGGCCTCGAGCAGGGCCAGGCGGATTTCGCGGGCGGTGGCGTCGATATCGGCGTCGGTCAGCCGGCCCTTGCCGCGCAGACCCGACAGCGCACCGGTCAACCGGTCGGACAGGGATTCAAACACGGGGTTAAGCCTAACTGCAGCGCCCGTCGCCGGTACTTCGGCACCACCGTCCCCTTGACACGGCGATACCCGGGCGCGCAGTATTTCATCACATGATGAATTCATTGCTTGATGAATTAACGAGGAGCCTGAAATGACCACCATGAACAGCGCGGACGTCGTCGTTGTCGGTGCCGGCCCGACGGGTCTGGCGTTGGCGTGCGAACTGGCGATGCGCGGCGTCGCGGTTCAGTTGCTCGAACGACGCCGTGACATCCCGAACATCACCCGGGCCTTCGGCGTGCATGCGCGGACGCTGGAACTGCTGGACGCCCGCGGCCTGGCCGACGAACTCGTGCAGCGCGGGCTCCCCGTCCAGAGCGTGAGCCCCGTCCCGGGCGCCGCAATCAACCTGCGGGAATTGCCCACCCGCTACCCCATGGTGCTGATGGCACCGCAGAGCCTGACCGAACGGGTGCTGACCGCACGCGCCATCGAACTCGGCGTCGAAATCCGTTACGGCGCCGAAGTCGCCGGTCTGACGCAGGACAAGGACGGCGTCACCGTGCACCTCGCCGACCACAGCACGGTGCGTGCCGGCTACCTCGTGGGCTGCGACGGTGCCCACAGCGCGGTGCGCACGATGCTGGGCATCGGGTTCGCCGGCAAGCAGTACCAGACCCACATCCTGCTGGCAGACGTCCAGCTGACGAGCCCGCCGGCCGGCGGGCTGGCCGCCGCGAACAGCCCCGACGGCGTCGTGCTGCTGGTCCCGTTCGGCGACGGCTGGTTCCGCGCCATCGCCTGGGACCGCACCCGGGAAGACGTGCCGCTCGGCGAACCTGTACCGCTTTCCGAGATCACGGGCTCACTGCGCCGCATCGCGAAAACGGACTTCGGCGTCAGCGAGATGCGCTGGAGCACCCGGTTCCTGTCCGAGCGACGCCAGGCCGACCGCTACCGCGTCGGCCGCTGCTTCATCGCCGGCGATGCGGCGCACGTCCACTCGCCCCTCGGCGCACAGGGCATGAACACCGGCATCCAGGATGCGATGAACCTGGGCTGGAAGCTGGCGTCGGCCGTCAAGGGCACCGCACCGGCCTGGCTCCTGGACAGCTACCAGAGTGAACGCCATGCCGTCGGCGCCAACGTGCTCAAACTGACCGATGCGTTCAATCAGCTGGTCCTGGGCCGCAGCCTGCCGCGGCGACTCCTGCGGCGCATCGCCATCACCGCGCTCCTGAGCACCGGGCCCACCAGGCGTGCCATGGGCGGCCGCCTCAGCGGAATCGCCATCAGCTATCCCCGCAAGCGCGACGATCACCGTTTGGTCGGGCGCCGCATGCCCGACATCGCGTGCGCGGGCACCCGGGTCTACGAACTGCTACGTGACGGCCGATTCCTACTGCTGACCAAGCGCGGTCTGACGCTCGACCGCACCGACGTCACCTGTGCGGTCACCGGCGATGACCAATTGCCGCCCGCCGTGCTGATCCGGCCCGATGGCTACGTCGCGTGGGCCGGCGAGGCCACCGACGCCCCGGCCGCCGTCCGGAAGTGGTGCGGCAGCGCCGAACTCGCTAACTCACCTCGGCCGTGATCACGGCAGGCTTGACCGGCGCGGGCGCGGGCAACACCGCATACAGATCCTGTTCGAACGCCGCCCGGGCCTCGGTGGCCGTGAAGTCCTCCGGCACCACCAGACCGAACGCGTCGACGACGGTGGCGCCCAGCGTCGTCACCTTGGCCCAGGCCACATCTGCGCCCTTGCGCTCGACGACAGCGGCCAGGCGGGCGAGCAGGCCGGGCCGGTCGGCGCTGCGGATCTGCACGACCAACTCGTCGTCCGACGACCCCTCGAACCACCGCACGCGGGGCGGCGCGACCGTGTGGTAGCCGGGCACCGCCGCCGGGACCTCGCCCGCGCGCCGGGTCGGGGCCGGAGTTTCCTCGTCCCGCTGCTCGAGCGCGGCGATCACGTCGAGATCGCCGTCGAGCGCCAGGATGAACTGCTGACGCAGCAGTTCCGCGGCCGGCGGGGAGCCGAAGTGTGGCGACACCACGAAGGTGTTGATCGCCAGTCCCTCATGGCTGTTGACCGACGCTGAATGCACCCGCAGCGAGTGCAGGGCCAGCACCCCGGCGGCTTTCGACAGCAGACCGCGCCGATCGGGGGCGAGCATCGTGACGTTGAACAGGTGCGCGCTGTCCGCCGCGGTGAGTTCGACGTGGACACCGCTCTGACTGGCGCGCGAAAGCAGTTGCGGGTCAATGGGATCGGGGTGCGGCAGGTCCTCCCCCGCCATCATCAGCCGGCACCGCCGGACCAGATCGCCGATCAGGGAGGCCTTCCAGTCACCCCACACGCCGGGACCTGTGGCGAGCGAATCCGCCTCGGCCAGCGCGTGCAGCAGCTCCAGCAGCAGTCCATCGCCACCGAGCGCGTCGACCACCGATGCAATGGTGTTGGGGTCCTGCAGATCTCGACGCGTCGCGGTCTCCGGCAGCAGCAGGTGGTAGCGCACCATCTTGACCAGCACCTCGATATCGGCCGGCCACAAGCCCAGCCGGATGCCGATCTGATTGGCCAGTTCGGCTCCGATCACACTGTGGTCGCCGCCCCGGCCCTTGCCGATGTCATGCAGCAGCGCACCCAGCACCAGCAGATCGGGCCGGTCCACGCGGGTGGTGAAAGCGCTTGCCCGGGAGACGGTTTCGATCAGATGCCGGTCGACGGTCCAGATGTGCACGACATCACGTGGCGGCAGGTCGCGGATCGCGCCCCACTCCGGGAACAACCGGCCCCACAGCCCGGTCCGGTCCAGGGCCTCCACGGTGGCCACCGCACCCGGCCCGGCGGCCAGCATCACGAGCAGGTCGTTGAGCGCTTCTTTCGGCCACGGCGCCCGCAATTCGGGCGCCGATTCGGCCAGCCGCGCCAAGGTCGATCCCGCGATGGGCAGTCCGTTGGTGGCTGCCGCGGCGGCCACGCGCAGGATCAGGCCCGGGTCGCGCTGCGGTTTGGCGTCGCGGGCCAGGATGACCTCGCCGCCGAATTCCAGTACACCCTCGTCCAGCGGTCGCCGGACGGGTCGTTTGAGTGCCGCAAAGCCTCTGCGCGGCAAGGCATTCCCCGCGGTCCGCACGCCGGCGTCCACGTAGAAGCTGATGGTGCGGGCGGCATCGCTGATCATGCGGGCCAGATCGAAGCGGTCACCGATGCCCAGTGCGGCGCCGACCTCGTCGGCGTACTGGGCCAGCACCATCTCACGGCCCTTGTGCGAGACGCGATGGAGCTCGGTGCGCACGTTGAGCAGTGCGAGATGCGCGTCGCCCAGCGTGCCGATCGGCGACGCCACGGACCGACTCGGGTAGACGTCCGCCAATTGCGCCATGGCCAGTGCGTTGAGCAGCTGCACATCGCGCAGCCCACCGCGGCCGTTCTTCAGATCCGGTTCCGCGCGGTGCGCGATCTGACCGGAACGTTCCCACCGCGCCGCGGCGTGTTCGATCAATTCGGTGAAACGGGAGGTGATCCCGGTCCGCCACTGCCGCCGGGCGCCGCCGACCAACAGGGACGACAGATCCGAATCGCCCGCGATGTGCCGGGCGTCGAGCATGGCCAGCCCGGCGGAGACGTCGCCGGCCGCGGTCTTGAGTGCCTGCGGCACCGTCCGGACGCTGTGGTCGAGGTGAATGTTGGCGTCCCACAACGGGTACCAGAGCGCCTCGGCAACCTCGGTGACGGCGGCCTGCGGCAGGTCGTCGTGCAGCAGCATCAAATCCAGGTCCGAGTACGGCAGCATCTCCCGGCGTCCGAGACCACCGGTCGCCACGATGGAGAAGCCACTGGTCTCGGTGATACCGATCTCGGTTGCCTTTGCGGCAAGCCAGAATTCGTACAGATCAACCAGCGCCTCGCGCAACGCCACCGAATCGAGGCGGCGCGCGCCGCCGCCCAGCAACTGCTCGACAGCAGCACTCAGGTCGCTGGCCGGACGGGTTGATCCCGCTGCCGAAGCAGACGAAACCGAAGTATCGTCGGCTCCGGCAGCGGAATCTGGTGTCTGCATTGTCATCTGGTGGTCAGCCGACGTCAGATGGCGTCGCTGCCCCGCTCACCCGTACGGACGCGCACCACGGTCTCGACAGAGGTGACCCACACCTTGCCGTCACCGATCTTGCCCGTCCGCGCGGCCTGCACGATGACATCCACGACCTTGTCGACCGACGCGTCGTCGACGATGACCTCGACCCGCACCTTGGGCACGAAGTCCACCGAGTACTCAGCACCGCGGTAGACCTCGGTGTGGCCCTTCTGGCGGCCGTAGCCCTGCACCTCGCTGACGGTCATCCCGAGGATTCCCATTTGCTCCAGACCGGTCTTGACGTCTTCGAGCGTGAACGGCTTGACGATCGCCGTGATCAACTTCATTTGATCAATTCCTTCCAAATAACCGCGGTACTCGTGGATGTCACCGTAAATCCTTCCCGATCACGCGAATTCATAAGCGGTTTCCGCGTGTTCGGCCTCGTCGATACCGGTGGCCTCATCTTCCTTGTCGAGGCGAAGGCCGATGGTGTACTTGACGATCAAGGCCAAGATAGCGGTAACGATCGCGGAGTAGGCAAGCACCGCGAACGCGCCGACGGCCTGACGCCACAGCTGGTCGAACCCGCCACCGTAGAACAGACCCGCCACAGCGGCCGGAGCCTCCTTGGTGGCCACCAGGCCGACCATCAGGGTGCCGAACAGACCACCGACCAGGTGAACGCCCACGACGTCGAGCGCGTCGTCGAAGCCCAGCTTGAACTTCAGGCCCACCGCGAGAGCACAGACCACACCGGCGCCCGCGCCGATCGCCAGCGCGCCGATGACATTGACCGACGAGCAGGACGGGGTGATGGCCACCAGGCCGGCCACGATGCCCGACGCCGCGCCGAGGGAGGTGGCGTGGCCGTCACGAATCTTTTCCGTCAGCAGCCAGAACAGCATCGCGGCGGCGGTCGCCACGGTGGTGGTGATGAACGTCGAGGCGGCGACACCGTCAGAGGTCAGTGCCGAGCCGGCGTTGAAGCCGTACCAACCGAACCACAGCAGGCCCGCGCCCAGCATGACGAACGGCAGGTTGTGCGGACGCATCGGAGTGGTGGGCCAGCCCGAGCGCTTGCCCAGGATGATGGCCAGCACCAGGCCCGCGGTACCGGAGTTGATGTGCACCGCGGTTCCACCGGCGAAGTCGATTGCCTTGAGCTGGTTCGCGATCCAGCCACCGTGCGTGGCCGTGATGCCGTCGAAGGCGAAGACCCAGTGGGCGACCGGGAAGTAGACGAAGGTGGCCCACAGCCCGGCGAACAGCAGCCAGCCACCGAACTTGAGGCGGTCGGCGACCGCGCCCGAGATCAGGGCGACGGTGATGATGGCGAACATCAGCTGGAACGCCACGAACACCAATTGCGGGATGGTTCCGGCGAGCGGAATCTGCACCGCCGCAGTGGTTCCCGCGGGCAGGTGCGCAACGAGCGAGTTGCCGCCGATGAGTCCCTTGAGTCCCCAGTACTGGGTGGGATCCCCGACGAAGCTCCACTTGTCATTGCCGAACGCCATCGAGTAGCCGTACAGCACCCACAACACCGTGACGACACCCATGGCGCTGATGCTCATCATGATCATGTTGAGCACGCCCTTACGGCGCACCATGCCGCCGTAGAAGAACGCCAGACCCGGTGTCATCAACAGCACGAGCGCTGAACTCACCAGCATCCATGCGGTATCACCGGTGTCCGGCGTGCCCAAGATAGGGAATCCATCCACTGGCCGCTTCCTCCTTAACCCATGTCACAGGCAGACGCCGATGACCTAGGCCAGAACTTTGCGCATCGGTTGTTTCGCCGACGGCGCGCGGGCGTTTCACGTATGTGAACGGATCGACCAGTTACGTTTCAGCGCGGTTAATGCCCTCTTCGCAGGCCCTGGCCTGCTCTGTGAGTTCCTGGCCGGCGGACACAAAACTGCCCTATTCCGGGTGGAATAGGGCAGTTTCGGGTTCTGAAGGCGAATGGCAGCGACTACCCCAGGAGCGCGTCGACGAAGGCGGCGGGCTCGAACGGCGCCAGGTCGTCCGGACCCTCACCGAGGCCGACAAGCTTGACCGGTACACCGAGCTCCTGCTGTACCCGGAACACGATGCCGCCCTTGGCGGTGCCGTCGAGCTTGGTCAGCACCACGCCGGTGATGTCGACCACCTCGGCGAAGACCCGGGCCTGCGGCAGGCTGTTCTGGCCGATGGTCGCGTCCAGCACGAGCAGCACCTCGTCGACCTTGGCGCGCTTCTCGACGACGCGCTTGACCTTGCCCAGCTCGTCCATCAGACCGGTCTTGGTGTGCAGCCGGCCCGCCGTGTCCACCACGACGACGTCAGCGCCCGCTGCGATGCCCTTGTCGACGGCGTCGAAGGCAACCGAGGCCGGATCCGCGCCCTCGGGGCCACGCACGATGTCGGCGCCGACGCGGGCACCCCAGCTCTGCAGCTGGTCGGCCGCCGCGGCACGGAAGGTGTCCGCCGCGCCGAGCACGACGCGACGCCCGTCGGCGACCAGCACGCGGGCCAGCTTGCCGACCGTGGTGGTCTTGCCGGCGCCGTTGACACCGACGACGAGCAACACCGACGGCTTGTCGGCGTGCGGCAGCGCCTTGATGGACCGGTCCAGATCGGTCCGCAGTTCCTTGATCAGCACCTCGCGCAGCACTGCGCGGGCGTCGGCCTCGGTGCGCACGTTGGCCTCGGCCATGCGGCTGCGCAGCGCGGTGACGACCGATTCGGTGGCGACCGGGCCCAGATCGGCGATGAGGAGGGTGTCTTCGATGGTCTCCCACGAGTCCTCGTCGAGGTCGCCACCGCCCAGCAGGCCCAGCATGCTGCGCCCCAGCGTGGTCTGCGACTTGGCCAGGCGGCCACGCAGGCGCTCCAGCCGGCCGGCGGTCGGTGCGATCTCGTCGCGCGGCGCAACCTCGGGTTCGGGCTCGGGTTCGGGCTCAGGAGCTGCCTCGGGTTCCGGCGCTGCCTCGGGTGCCGGCGCTGCCTCGGGTGCCGGCGCTGCCTCGGGTTCGGGCGCGACGGTCGGCTCGGGCTCGGCCACCACTTCCGGCTCGGCGACGGCTTCCGGTACCTCGGCGACCGCTTCCGGCTCGGTCACGACCTCCGGCTCGGGCAGCTGGACGTCGGCGATGGTGCGCTTTCGCGAGTCTCGCGGAATCTCGGCGTCGTCGCCGACGGTCGGCAGCTTCTCCGCGGTGTCCGAACTACTGAACGTGATGCCTGATGACGCCGTGTAGCCGCCGGACCGGTCCAGCTTCGGCGTCTCCTCCGGCGCGGACAGCGAAATCCTGCTGCGCCGGTAGCGGACGAATCCGACCACCAGAGCGGTGACAACGAGAACAGCAACGATCGCTATCGCGATCCAGAGACCTTCCGACACCGTGCCATTCTGTCAGCCGCACCAATTTCTGCCGCGGGTGGCAGACGTCCTCCCGGCCGGTGCAGATCGCCACAACGATCGTCTCGGGCGGCGACGCCAATCGATCTGAGTGCTCACCGTGGTGGTGGGATGTCGTTTTCGGCGGGTTGGCGTTGCTCGGTGGGTACCGGTGCCGCCGCGGCTTGGGCGGCTTCTGCGGCTTCGCGTTCTTGGCGTTCTTTACGCCGGCGGGCGAAGGCTTCTTGGGCGGCTTCGCGCTCGTCGATATCGGCTTGGTTGAGCGCGCGTTCGTAAGCGATCTGCTGAGCCTGGTTCTGGGCGCGGGTGCGGCGCCGGATCGGCATCATGACACCCCGGCCGGTAGCCGCGGTGGTGTCCAGATCGGCGATGTCTGGTGGTGGGTTCGGCAGCGGGGTGTCGGTGACCGTGCGGGGAAACAGGATTCGGCTTTCCGGCACGCTGATGTAGGTGTGGCCGGTGGGTGCGGTCCACACAATCGTCCCGTCAGGCTGTTGACGGTCACTCCAGCCGTCCCGGCCGCCGTAGAACGTTTTCAGCAGATGGTGTTTGCGGCACTTCGGGCTCAGGTTGCCCGGATGCGTCGGCCCGACCGGCCACGCAATCGTATGGTCCACATCGCAGGCGGTGGCGGGCTGGTCACAGCCCGGGAACATGCATGTCATGGCCCGCACCCGCACGAACTCATCCATCGCCGCCGACGGCCGGTACCGCGGCACCTCATCCAGATCGGCAGCTGAGGCGACGGTGCGGACTTTCGCGCCACGGGCCACCAGATCAGCGAGCACCGCCGGCGGCACCACGCCGCCGCCGAGGACATAACCGACCGCGGTGCGCACCGGCGCAGGGGGCTTAGTGGCAGTCGGGACCGGCGGGTGCGCCGCATGAGCGCCGGGGGTGGGCGCCGCGTCGCCGGCCGGTTCGAAACCAGCAGGGATCGGGTTTTCGGCGGGCCGCGAATCGGCCGCCGGTGCAGGCGCGGGCATCGGCGCCATGTCATCCGCCGGCGCGGGCTCAGGCTCGGGCGCGGCCTCGTTCACGAGTGCGGGCTCAGGCTCGGGCGTGAAGACCGGCTCAGGTGCGGGATTCGGTTGTGGTGCGGGATGCGGTTCTGGCGCCGGAGTCGGAGTCAGGGGCGCGGCCGGGTCCCCGTGCAACAGCGGATCCGCCACCGGCACCGGCAGCCGATCGGTGAGCACATGAATCATCACCGCCGCCGCCCGCGCATCAGGCCCCGCGGCCGGGCAATCCGGATTGCCGCACTGGCACACCAGCCGATCCCCACGGGCCGCCAACACCCCCAACGCGTCAGCCCGCCGCTGCCCGAACGTCCGCGGATCGTCATCGCACACCTGCCGGGCCATCTCGTCCAGCACCCGATCCAACAACTCGGCATCGGTGGCCAACAGTGCACCCCAGATCGAGGCCACCCCGGTCTCGTCATCGGGCTTGCCGACCCCGACCCCACGCCGGCGCGCAGCCGAGCGCACCTTGATCACCGCAGCGGGGTCGAACTTCTGCACCCAACCATCGATCTTGCGCTCAATCTTCTTGCGCGACAACCCCGCCCACTCCGACAACGCCCCCGCCAACGCAACATCGATCACCGCCAGCGTATTGGGATCCTCCACCAAACGGGTACGCCAACAGATCGTCCCGACCGTCCGCGCCGACACCCCACCGTCGGCGAACACCGCCGCCACCCGAGGTAGCCGGAACCGCAACGCGACCGCAATCGACAACTGCCCCGAGGCTTCGCGCTTCCCGATCCCCAGCGCCGCACCGACTTCGGCGACCGCAGCATCCCAGCCATCACAGGCCCACCACTGCCGGCCATCTTCGTCATCGACACGCAACGCCACCAGATCGGCAATCGCCCGGAACTTCCCGCACTCAGCGACATTCGACACCCGCGCGAAATGCACCACCGCATCGACCACGGAGGCATCGTGAACCAGCACACCGCCGGCCCCAACACCCACATGTTCGAACATGTGTTCGATTATGCCACCGAGGACTGACACGTGCCACAAAAAGTGCCACGCCGAACCTCGCCTACGGCTGGCTGGAAACCAACTCCTGGCCGCGCATGCGCTGCGAGATCACCTGGGTGATGCCGTCGCCCTGCATGGTGACGCCGTAGAGCGCGTCGGCGACCTCCATGGTCGGCTTCTGGTGAGTGATGACGATCAGCTGCGACTTCTCCCGCAGCTGCTCGAACAGACTGATCAGACGGCGCAGGTTGACGTCGTCCAGCGCGGCCTCGACCTCGTCCATGACGTAGAAGGGTGACGGCCGCGCCCGGAAGATCGCCACCAGCATCGCCACCGCGGTCAGTGACTTCTCACCGCCCGACAGCAGCGACAACCGCTTGACCTTCTTGCCCGGTGGCCGGGCCTCGACCTCGATGCCGGTGGTGAGCATGTCGCTTGGGTTGGTCAGCAGCAGCCGGCCCTCACCGCCGGGGAACAGTGTCGAGAAGACCTGCGTGAATTCCTGCTCCACATCGGCGTAGGCCTCGGTGAACACCCGCAGGATGCGCTCATCGACGTCGGCGATGACGTCCATCAAGTCCTTGCGGGCGCCCTTGACGTCCTCCAGCTGGGTGGACAGGAAGTTGTAGCGCTCCTCGAGCGCGGCGAACTCCTCCAGCGCCAGCGGATTTACCCGACCGAGCTCGGCCAGTTCCTTCTCGGCCTTCTTGGCGCGGCGCTCCTGGGTGGGCCGGTCGAACGCCATCGGCGTGGGCGCGCTGACCTGTTCACCACGTTCCTTGGCCTGCTCGTACTCGGCCATCTCAAGTTCGGTCGGCGGCAGCGGCACGTCCGGTCCGTATTCGGCGACCAGGTCGGCGACGGCCATACCGAACTGCTCCAGCACCTGCTGTTCGAGTTGCTCGATACGAAGGGCCGCTTGCGCTTTGGCGACCTCGTCGCGGTGCAGCGCCTCGGTCAGCGCGCCGGCGCGCGCGCTGAGTTCGGACACCTCTGCCCTGACCCGCGTCAGACCTTCGGAACGCTGAGCCCGCTCGGCGGCCAGTGCATCACGCTTGCGTGCCGCCAGACTCACTGTGGCAGCGAGCTTTTCGGCCACCAGTCGGCCGGAATCGGCGACAGCGGCCGCGACTTCCGCCGCGTTCTCCCGGGCTTCGCGCGCCCGCGCCGCGCGCACTCGCGCCTCACGCTCGGCGGCCGCTGCCCGGCGCAGCGAATCCGCCCGTCCGCGAACGGCATTCGCGCGTTCCTCCGCGGTACGCACTGCCAGCCGGGCTTCCACCTCGACTGCGCGCGCCTCTTCGGCGGCCGCCGTCGTCTCGGACCGGTCGACGAACTCGACGTCGAACATCGGCTCCTGCTGCGCGTTGTGGAACCGGTCTTCCAGCTCCGCCAGCTCGGCCAGCGTGCGGCTGCGGCCGGCGTCCAGTTCGTCGCGCTGCCGGACCAGTTGTTGCCATTCGGCCTCGGCGGTCCGGGCCTCGTGCCCGAGCCGGGCCAGTTGCTCGTAGATCGCCGAGATCGCGGCGTCGGATTCGTGCAGTGCGGCCAGCGCATGTTCGACGGCGTCGCGCCGCGCCTTCTGTTCCGCGAGGGCACCGGACAGCGCGGCGCCGTATTCGCTGGTCTGGCGTTCGGCCTCGACCAACGCGGCGCGCGCCTTGTCGATCTCCGCGGTGATCTCGAGCGCGCTCGGCTTGCGGTCGGAGCCGCCATTGACCCACCCGGCACCGACCAGGTCGCCGTCGGCCGTGACGGCCTGCAGGTCAGGTCGCGCCGCGACCAGCTCCAGCGCCGCAGGTAGATCCGCGACGACCGCGACCCGCGCCAGCATGGCATGCATCGCACCCGAGAGCCGAGCCGGCACTTCGACCAGATCCAGCGCCCACTGGGCGCCGGACGGCAAATCCCCACGCGGCGAAGCGTTTTCGACGGGCCAGTCACCGAGCACGATGGCCGCACGGCCACCGTCACCCTTCTTGAGCGCGTCGACCGCGGCGCGTGCGGCATCGAAACTCTCGGCCGCGAGCGCGTCGGCGGCGGCACCCAGCACCGCGGCGATGGCTGCCTCGTGCCCGGACCGCACCCGCACCAATTCGGCCACCGAGCCGAAAAGTCCTGCGCCGTCATGGTTTTCCTGCAACCACGCCGATCCGTCTTTGAGGTCGAGGGTCACCGACAGGGCGTCGATACGCGCGCGCAGCGAGGCCACCTGCTTCTCGGCGGCGCGCTCGGCAGCCTGCAATTCGTCGACGCGTTCGTCGGCCTGCAGCATGGCGTTGATGGTGCGATCGTGATGCTCATCGAGCCCGTACTCGCCGGCATCGAGCTCACCGACCTTGCTCTGCACGAGTTCGAACTCGGCTTTCGCCTGCTCGACCCGGGCGGCCGCCTCCTCGATGCTGCCGGTCAGCCGCACCGCGGCCTCGTCGATCGATTCGATACGGGTGCGCATGGTGTCGACCTGCCCGGACAACCGGGCGAGCCCTTCGCGCCGGTCCGCCTCGGCCCGGGCCGCCGCCATCTGGGCACGTTCGGCATCGGCCGCGGCGCGTTCGCATTCGGCCAGCGCACCGCGCGCCGCCTCCAGCCGGGTCCGGGATTCGGCGAGTTCGGCGAGCAGTTGTTCCTCGTGCTCGGCGACGGCCTCGGCCTCGGCGTCCAGCGCGTCCGGGTCCGGCCCGGTCGACACCTCAGGATCGGAGTCCAGCAGGTTCGTGCGTTCGGTGGCGATACGCACTGTGGCACTGACCCGCTCGGCGAGAGCGGACAGCCGGAACCAGGTCTGCTGCGCCGCCTCGGCGCGGCCGGACAGGCCCGCTACCGCCGCTTCGTGTCCCGCCAGTTCGGCCGACGCGGCTTCGAGGCGCTCGGTCACCTCGCCGTGCTCACGCCGCAGCGCGGTCTCGGTCTGGTTGGTGTCGTCGAACTCGGCCTGGCGGGTCACCAGATCGTCGGCGGCCAGGCGCAGCCGCGCGTCACGCAGATCGGCCTGGATGGTCTGCGCGCGCCGCGCCATCTCGGCCTGCCGGCCCAGCGGTTTGAGCTGACGGCGCAGTTCGGTGGTCAGGTCGGTCAGGCGCGCCAGGTTGGCCTGCATGGCGTCGAGCTTGCGGACCGCCTTCTCCTTGCGCCGACGGTGCTTGAGCACACCGGCGGCCTCCTCGATGAAGGCACGACGGTCCTCGGGGCGCGATTCCAGGATTTCCGAGAGCTTTCCCTGACCGACGATGACGTGCATCTCGCGGCCGATACCGGAGTCGGAAAGCAGTTCCTGCACATCCATGAGTCGGCAACTGCTGCCGTTGATCTCGTACTCGCTCGCGCCGTCGCGGAATACACGCCGCGTGATCGAAACCTCGGAGTACTCGATCGGCAGGGCGTTGTCCGAGTTGTCGATGGTCAGGGTCACCTCGGCCCGGCCCAGCGGGGCCCGCGACGACGTGCCGGCAAAGATGACGTCTTCCATCTTGCCGCCGCGCAGGGTCTTGGCGCCCTGCTCACCCATCACCCAGGTCAGGGCGTCGACGACGTTCGATTTGCCCGAACCGTTCGGCCCCACCACGCAGGTGATGCCGGGTTCGAAGCGAAGAGTCGTCGGCGACGCGAAGGACTTGAAGCCCTTCAGCGTCAGACTCTTCAGATGCATGGGGTGAAACCCTACCGTCGCGCCGGTTAAATGCCGGGGACCCCTGGGCTTCTAACGCTCAGAAAATCCCTCGATCGGGTCGCCCGCAGCGGCCCAGTCGTCGACCACCGTCGTCACCGTGCCCGGGGTGGTACCGCTGCGCAGGAGTGTCAGCAGCCGCTCGCAATCGGCACGCGGTCCCTGCGCGACGACGTGCACCCGGCCGTCCGGCTTGTTGCTGGCGTAGCCCGTGAGGCCCAACTCCAGCGCGCGGGCCCGGGTCCACCACCGGAACCCGACGCCCTGCACCTGGCCGTGCACCCAGGCCGACAGCCGAACTGCCTCGCTCACTTGTCGGCGAACCCGAAGGTGACCTCGGTGCCCGCCTTGAGCGTGCGGCCCACCGTGCAGACCTTGTCGATGGCTCGTTCGACGACGATCTTGAGCCGCTTGATCTCGTCCTCGGACAGGCTCGAGAGGTCCAACTCCATGGACTCCTCCAGCAGCGGGTAGACCTCGTTCTCGCGGTCCGGCGGGCCCGACACCCGGATGGTGGTCTGGTAGTCGTCGCCGAGCCGGGCGCGCAACGGCGCGTCACTGCTCATACCGCTGCACGCCGCCAACGCGATCTTGAGCAATTCCCCCGGGGTGAAGACGCCCTCGACGTCCTCGGACCCGACGAGGACCTCGGCTCCTCGCGAGCTGTGCCCGGTATAGCGGCGCACCCCGGTCCGTTCGACCCACAGTTCCGTCATGGCTCATTTGTACCGTGCCGACGCCATTGTTCCTGCGGGGAACCTCGTTGAGGCCCAGGTAATGTCAGGGTCCACACAACTCTCGGGGGGAGAGATCACATGACGTACCCACCGCAGGGCCCATATCCAGGCCCGTCCGGGTACCCGCAGCAGGGTCCGTACGGTGTCGGCCAGCCGGTTGCTCCTGGCTATCCCGCCTATGGCCCGCCTGGATACGGTCCGATGCCCGGCCAGCCGATGCCCTACGGCCATCCCGGTGCCACACCGCCGAACTCCGGCGGTCCGGGCAAGTGGCTTCTGATCGTCGGCGCGGTGGTGCTGGTTCTGGTCCTCGGCGGCGTGGGCGTCTACGCGCTGACCAGTTCCTCCGACAACGACCAGTCCACGTCCGCGAGCAGTCAGTCCGGCAAGCGCAAGGGTGCGGCGGCCAGCACAGGTTCGACGGACGAGGCCACAGCGCCGGGGTCGTCCGCTGGTGGCAATTCCGACGAAGACGAGATTCGCCAGTTCCTGGCCTCGTTCGGTGGCGGCGACATGGCGTCGATCTCGTGCGCCGGCGACCGCAAGTTCTTCGGCCAGGCGGGCGGCGGCGCCTTCGGGAGCATGCCGATGCCGAAGGTCTCGGGCGACCCGGAGAGCATGAAGACCCTCGACATCACCGTCACCGGCGACCGGGCCACGGTCCAGGCGCCGGGCTCGTCTCAGGTAGCCATCTACCTGCGCAAAGAAGGCGGCGAGTGGAAGTTCTGCTCCACCGACAATCCCGTGTTCAAGAATCTGCCCGGCACCCGCTGATCGGGCGACGCGGCTTGTCGCCGCTCCCGTCCGATGTCGACGGGCCTCTCTGCCGTATTCGGCGTTCACAAGGAGCGACCAAACATGACCTATCCGCCGTTCGGGCCGCAGTCGGGCGGCCAGCCGTGGCAGCCACCGCAGCAGCCGGCACCCGGGTATCCGCCGGCCGGCTACGGGCAGGCGCCCGGGTATGGGCAGGCCCCCGGCTACGGACAACCGGCCGGGTACGGACCGGCACCCGGCTATCCGATGGGGCCCGGATACGGCCAGGCGCCGGGCTTTCCGCCGGGACCCGGCCATCCCGGCGCACCGCCCCCGAACAACAACAAGAAGCTGCTGTTCGGCGGGCTGGCCCTGCTCGCGGTCATCGGCATCGTGATCGGCGTGGTGCTGTGGACCTCGGGCTCCGGCGGTGGGCTCAGCGCGCTGGGCGGTAACTCCGACGAGGACCGGATTCGCAGCCTGATGAGCGATCCGACGGCGTTGAAGGACCACCGGTGCGACGCCGACAACAAATTCTTCAGCAAGTTCCCCGGCCTCTCCGACGGCAAGAAGGCGCCCGTCGGACCGAAGGTCAAGGTCACCGTCAACAGTGTCGACGTGACGGGCGAGCGTGCCACCGTGAACGTCACCACGCGTGCGGAAAGCGGACGTGAGGCAACCACCACGATCTATTTCCGCAAGGAAAGCGGCGAGTGGAGGTACTGCCTGACCGACTCCCCGGAGATGAAGAAACTTCAGCAGCTGCCCGGGATGAGGTAACGCCCGAGGCTGACCGGCGTTTCCGGTGGTAGACGGCCCAGCGGTGTTAACTTGGACGGCAAGCACAGTTCACAGGGAGCGACCAGACATGACCTATCCCCCGCTCGGGCCGCAGCCAGGCGGTCAGCCGTGGCAGCAGCCGCAGCAGCCGGCACCCGGGTTCCCGCCGAGCGGCTACGGCCAGCCGGGATACGGCCCGTCCCAGCCCGCCTATGGACAACCCGCATATGGTCAGCCCGCGTACGGCCAACCGGGCTACGGCCAGCCTGGATACGGACAGCCGCCGGGATATCCGATGGGCCCGGGTTTCCCTGGGGCGCCGCAACCCAAATCGAACGGTCCCAAGTGGGCGCTGATCGGTGGCCTCGCGGCCATCATCGTCGTCGGCATCGTGCTCGCTGTGGTTCTGGTCTCGAATTCCGGAGGTGGGCTGAGCGCGCTGGGCGGCAACTCCGACGAGGACCAGATCCGCAGCCTCATGAGCTCGGGTCCGTCGTCGATCAAGGAACGCTCGTGCGAGAACGACCAGAAGTTCTTCAGCAAGTTCCCCGGCATCGCCGACAGCACGGGCACCAATCCGACGGGCGCCAAGGGCAAGGCGACCGTCGACAGCGTCAACGTGACCGGGGATACCGCCACCGCGGAGGTCACCGCGACGTCGAGCACCGGCCTGGAGCGTTCCGGCACGCTCTACTTCCGCAAGGAAAGCGGCGAGTGGAAAATCTGCTTCACCGATTCACCGCAGTTGAAGCAGCTCCAGAACCTGCCCGGCATGAAGTAACCGACCTGTGACTTACCCGGCCGCTGTTGGCATTTCGGGTAGTGGCGCTGGTGTTACGTTGGACACCAAGCACAGTCCACAGGGAGCGCGTAGACATGACCTATCCCCCGTCCGGCTCTGATCCGGGCGCCCAGCCCTGGCAGCCGCCACAGCAGCCGACCGAGGGATACGGCCAGCCCGCGTATGGTCCCCCGGCCTACGGGCAGTCGGCCTACGGCCAACCCGCGTACGGCCAACCCGCGTACGGACAGCCGGCGTATGGACAGCCGCAGTACGGGCAGCCCGCCTACGGTCAACCGGTCTACGGACCGCCGCCCGGATACCCGATGGGGCCGGGGTTCCCGGGGCAACCGGGGTTCCCGCCGCCCACCCCGCCCAACAACACCCGCAAGTGGGCGCTCATCGGCGCCGGGATCTTCGCCGTCGTCCTCGTGATCGGGGTCGTCTTCGCGGCGGTGGCCACGCGCTCCGACTCCGGTTCGGATTCGGCGTCCGGCAGTAGCGAGGTGACGATCGGCGGCGGGTCGTCGTCGGACGAGGAGAAGATCCGCGACCTGATGACGTCGCAGATCGAGACCTTCGACGACTTCAAGGCGCACTCCTGCGCGAACGACGTGAAGCTGTACGACAAGGTGCCTTCGATCGCGGGCAAGTTCGGCAAGGGCAGCGACGGCGACGCCGGCCCCGGTTCGACCAAACGCGCCGAGATCACCGACATCGACGTCAACGGAGATCGGGCGACGGTGAACGTCAGCTCGTCCACCGGGGTCACGAACGTTCCGCTGCGCAAAGAAGGCGGCGAGTGGAAGTTCTGCATGACCGATTCGCCGAAGTTCAAGGGCATTCCCGGGCTGAAGTAGCCCGGGCCGTCAGATCGGGCGCGGGATGCGGGGCCGCGGTTGGCATTTCGGGCAGTAGTACGACGAGCGGTTCATGAATTTCTCCCGCCGGATCGCCGTGCCACAGCGGCGGCACGGCTCCCCCTCCTGGCCGTAGGCGTCCAGTGAGCGGTCGAAGTAGCCGGACTCGCCATTGACGTTGACGTACAGCGAGTCGAACGACGTACCGCCCTGCGCCAGAGCCGAATTCATCACATCCGCCGCGTGGACGAGGAGCTCCCCGAGCCGGCGGCGTGCCAACGCCGAGGCCGGGCGGAACCCGTTGACCTGCGCCCGCCACAGCGATTCGTCGGCATAGATGTTGCCGACACCGGACACCACGGTTTGGTCCAGCAGCTGGCGCTTGATCTCGGAGTCCTTGCGCCGCAGGACATTCACCACGGCGTCCGGATCGAATGCGGGATCCAGCGGATCCCGGGCGATGTGCGCCACCGGCACGGGCACGACGCTGCCGTCGACCTCGACCAGATCACACACCTGCCAGCCACCGAACGTCCGTTGGTCGACGAAACTCAGCTCGGTACCGTCGTCGAGCACTGCCGCGATGCGCAGGTGCGACGGCCGCGCCGGCGGCCCGATCAGCATCTGGCCGCTCATGCCCAGGTGCACCACCAGCGCCTCGTCGCCGTCGAGGGTCAGCCACAGGTACTTTCCGCGGCGGCCCGTCCCGGTGATGCGGCGCCCGGCCAGCCGACCGGCCAGATCCGCCGGACCGTTGTCGTGCCGTCGCACCGCGCGCGGGTGCAGCACCCGTACCGTGGTGAAACCCTTTGCCACGACGTGTCTTTCGAGGCCGCGGCGGACGACCTCGACCTCGGGCAGCTCAGGCATTGCTGACGGCGTCAGCGTCGGGATCGACCGCGGGACTGGCCTCCAGCGCCTGGTATGCGGCCGCGGCGGCGTGCTGTTCGGCTTCCTTCTTGGTGCGCCCCGTGCCTTCGCCGTAGTCGACGCCGCCGACCACCGCGCGCGCGGTGAACTCCTTGTCGTGCTCCGGACCGGTGGACGTCACGACGTAGGACGGGACGCCGATCCGGCGGGCCGCGGACAACTCCTGCAGGCTGGTCTTCCAGTCCAGACCCGCACCGAGGCTCGCCGCGGTGTCGAGTGCGGCGCTGAACAGCCCCATCACCACGGTCTGGGCCACCTCATGGCCGTGCTCGACATACGTGGCACCGAGCAGGGATTCGAGTCCGTCGGCCAGTAGGTTCGCCTTCTGGGCGCCGCCGCTGGCCATCTCGCCGCGGCCCAGCAGCAGGTAGCTGCCCAGCCCGTCGGGAGTGAGGCTGCGCGCGATCTCGGCCAGCGCCTGGGTGTTGACCACCGCGGACTTGAGCTTGGCCAGCTCGCCTTCGCTGCGGTCCGGGTAGCGGCGGAAAATCTCGGCGGTGATCACCAACCCGAGCACGGCGTCGCCCAGGAACTCCAGCCGCTCGTTGGTCGGCAGACCGCCGTTCTCATACGCATAGCTGCGGTGGGTGAGCGCCACGGTCAGCAGATCGTCGGGCAACTGCACGCCCAGCGCTGCCAGCAGCGGCGCACGATCTACCGTCACGAACCGTCCTCCGACGAGGCCCCGTCGGCGTCGGAGGTTTCCGGCAGCAGCGCCGACAACTTCGCCCACCGCGGGTCGATCTTGTCGTGGTGATGGCCCGGTTCGGCGTCGAGCAGGCGCACGCCGCAATCCGGGCACAGTCCCGGGCAGTCCGGTGTGCACAACGGCGAGAACGGCAGCGTCAGCCCGACCTCGTCGATGATCGACTGTTCGAGATCGACGGCGTCGTCGACGACGTGGCCGACCTCGTCTTCCTCGGTGGTGGCCTCGGTCGTGCTGTCGGGATATGCGAACAGCTCGGTGAGGTCGACGGTGACGTGGCCGGACAGCGGGTTGAGGCACCGCGAGCACTCGCCGGTGGTCGGCGCGGACACCGATCCCGTCACCAGCACACCCTCGGACACCGACTGCAGTTGCAGGTCGAGTTCGATGGGCGCCCCGGGCGCGATCGCCATCAGATCCAAGCCGATCCGCTCGGGACTGGGCACGGTTTCGACGTGCGTGATCATCGACCCGGGCCGGCGGCCCAATCGGGCAATGTCAATGGTCAGCGGACTCGGGCCAGGCATTGCTCAATCCTACGTCGGCGCCGATCGTCGACCGGACGCCATTCCCGCAAAGCGGTTCAGCGCTGGGCGTAGTCGTGCGTGCCGGCGGCGGTGCGCAGCTGGTGCCGGCCCCGGCTGACCGAGCGCAGGGTGCCCTGGAGGTGCTCCTCGAACTCGGCGAGCTTGGTGTCGACGTAGATGTCGCACTCGCCCCGCAGGCGGTCGGCCTCGGCGTGCGCGGAATCGATCATGCGGGTGGCCTCGGCGTGGGCGGTCTGAACCACCTCGGTCTCGGACACCAGGCGCTGCTGCTCCTTGATGCCCTCCTGCACGGCCTTCTCGTAGGACAGGTTGCCGCTCTCGAGCAGCCGGTCGACCTCGGCCTTGGCCCGGTTGGTGCTGGCCTCGTACTCGCGCTTGGCGGTGCTGGCGATCCGGTTGGCCTCTTCGCGGGCCTCGACGACCATGCGCTCGCTGTGCGCACGTGCCTCGGAGACCATCCGGTCGGCCTGCGCCTTCGCGTCGGCCAGCAGCCGGTCCGCTTCGGCACGGGCGTGGTTGACCAGCGAATCCGCCTCGGCCGTGGCCGACGACACCATCGAGTCGGCATGCTGCTTGGCCTCGCGCAGCATGCCGTCGCGCGCGTCGAGGACGTCCTGGGCGTCGTCCAGTTCGCCCGGGATCGCGTCCTTGATGTCGTCGAGCAGTTCCAGAACATCGCCCCGCGGCACCATGCAGCCCGCGGT
Source organism: Mycobacterium sp. SMC-17 (assembly GCF_045310915.1). Classification (NCBI taxonomy): domain Bacteria; kingdom Bacillati; phylum Actinomycetota; class Actinomycetes; order Mycobacteriales; family Mycobacteriaceae; genus Mycobacterium; species Mycobacterium sp. SMC-17. The sequence continues at coordinate 162,724 of NZ_JBJIAK010000002.1, forward strand.
CATCGGCACTCCGCGTGCCTCTTCCACGATCGCGCCGAGCTCGTCCAGCGCCTCAAATACTCGGTACACGGCAACATCCTCCAGGCGTAGTTGGTTGTTACCAGTGTGCCTGTTGTTACTCGTGTGACTCGGCTTTGCCGACCGGTGTGTCGCGACCTATCCGGCCAGCTTGGCCTGCAGCCGCTTGTTCACCACCGCAGGCAGCAGGTCCGTGACATCGCCGCCGAGGGCCGCCACCTCCTTGGCCAACGACGACGACACGAACGAGAACTGCGGCTTGGTCGCGACGAAGAAGGTGTCGACGCCGGCGACGTGCCGGTTCATCTGCGCCATCTGCAGCTCGTACTCGAAGTCGGTCCCGGTGCGCAGGCCCTTGACGATGGCCGTCAGCCCGCGCGCCCGGGCGAAGTCGACGACGAGCCCCGACCCGGCCTCGGCGCGCAGGTTCGGCAGGTGCGACGTCGCCTCGGTGATCATCGCGATGCGTTCCTCGGCGGTGAACATGCCCTTCTTGTTGGGGTTCACCAGCACCGCCACCACCACCTCGTCGAACTGGGCCGCCGCCCGCTCGAAGACATCGAGGTGACCAAGGGTTATCGGATCGAAGGATCCCGGGCAGACCGCACCACTCATAGCCCATGACGGTACAAGGCGCGGGCGCCTCAGGCCCGACTGGTCAGCCGGCCCACTCCGCCATTTCCAATCGGGTGTCGCCGTAGCGCCGCTCCTTCAGCACGGTCCAGCCGGCCGGCCAGACGAGCGCTGGGCCGGACGCCGGGCGCTCGATCACCGCGACGGCACCCTCGGCCAGCCAGCCACCCGAAACGAGCTGCCCGACAACGGCTTCCACGTCGGCGGCCGGCACGTCGTAGGGCGGGTCCGCGAACACCAGGTCCACCGGCCGCGGCGCCGTCGTCGCCGTCACGCTGGACGCCGTCCCGCACCGGACGACGGCGCCGTCGACCCCGAGTTCGGCGATGTTGCGCGAGATCACCGCCGCGGCGCGCCGGTCGGCCTCCACGAACAGGGCCGACGCCGCACCGCGCGACAGTGCCTCCAGCCCGAGCGCCCCCGATCCGGCGTACAGGTCGAGCACCCGGGCCCCGTCGAAGTCCACCCGGGCCGCCAGCACGTTGAACAGCGACTCGCGGACCCGGTCCGTCGTCGGTCGAGTCCCTTTGGCGGGCACCGAGATCCGGCGGCCGCCGTGGCGGCCGCCGATGATCCGGGTCAGCTGATCACCACGAGCAGATCGCCACCTTCCACGCCCGCGGTGGGGGTGACGGCGATCCGCGCGACGGTACCGGCCTTGGGTGCGGTGATGGCCGCCTCCATCTTCATGGCCTCGATGGTGGCGATGGTCTGGCCCGCATCGACCTGGTCACCGACCGCGACGCCGACCGTGACGACACCCGCGAACGGGGCGGCGACATGGTCCGGGTTGGTGCGATCGGCCTTCTCGGCAGCCGGCACGTCCGCGGCGATGGCGCGGTCACGCACCAGCACGGGCCGCAGCTGCCCGTTGATCAGGCACAACACGGTACGCATGCCGCGCTCGTCGGGCTCGGAAACCGCTTCCAGGCCGATGAGCAGCTCGACGCCCTTCTCCAGCTGCACGCGGTGCTCTTCGCCGCGGCGCAGGCCGTAGAAGAACTGGTTGGCACTCAGCCTCGAGGTGTCGCCGTACTCCTCGCGGTGCGCCAGGAACTCCTTCGTCGGGCCGGGGAACAGCAGCCGGTTCAGGGCACCCTGGCGCACAGGGCCGGGGGTCGCCAGCTGGGCCTCGTCCTCCGCGGTCAGCTGCTGCTCGGGCCGGGCCGGGCCGCGGCCCTCCAATGCCTTGCTGCGCAACGGCTCCGGCCAGCCGCCGGGCGGGTCACCCAGCTCGCCGCGCAGGAATCCGATGACGCTGTCCGGGATGTCGTAGCGCGACGGGTCGGCCGCGAAGTCATCGGCGGTGACGTGCGCACCGACCAGCGACAGGGCCAGGTCACCGACCACCTTGCTCGACGGCGTCACCTTCACCAGGCGGCCGAGGATGCGGTCGGCACCGGCGTAGGCGTTCTCGATCTCCTCGAACTGGTCCCCCAGGCCCAGCGCGATGGCCTGCTGGCGCAGGTTGCTCAGCTGGCCACCGGGGATTTCGTGGGTGTAGACGCGGCCGGTCGGCGCCGGCAGGCCGGACTCGAACGGCGCGTAGACCCGGCGCAGCGCCTCCCAGTACGGCTCGAGGTCGCAGACCGCCTCCAGCGACAGCCCGGTGTCGTACTGCGTGTGCGCGGCCGCCGCGACGATGGACGACAGCGCGGGCTGGCTGGTGGTCCCGGCCAGCGGCGCCGAGGCACCGTCGACGGCGTCGGCGCCGGCCTGCCAGGCGGCCATGTACGTCGCCAGCTGCCCGCCCGGGGTGTCGTGCGTGTGCACGTGCACCGGCAGGTCGAAGCGAGACTTCAACGCCGACACCAGTTTTGCCGCGGCCGGCGGTCGCAGCAGGCCGGCCATGTCCTTGATGGCCAGCACGTGCGCACCGGCTTCGACGATCTCGTCGGCGAGCTTGAGCCAGTAGTCCAGCGTGTAGATCGTCTCGCCGGGATTCATCAGGTCGCCGGTGTAGGACATCGCGACTTCGGCCACCGCGGAACCGGTTTCGCGCACCGCCTCGATGGCGGGACGCATCGACGAGACGTTGTTGAGCGCGTCGAAGATCCGGAAGATGTCGATGCCGGTCGCCGTGGCCTCTTCGACGAACGCCGATGTCACCAGCTCCGGGTACGGCGTGTAGCCGACGGTGTTGCGGCCGCGCAGCAGCATCTGCAGACAGATGTTGGGCAACGCCTCACGCAGTGCGGCCAGGCGCTCCCACGGATCTTCCTTCAGAAAGCGAAGGGCCACATCGTAAGTGGCGCCACCCCAGCACTCGACCGACAGCAGCTGCGGCGTCGACCGGGCGATGTACGGGGCGATCTCCAGCAGACCCGTGGACCGCACGCGGGTGGCGAGCAGCGACTGGTGCGCGTCGCGGAAGGTGGTGTCGGTGACACCCACGGCGGGGGTGTCACGCAGCCAGCGCGCGAAGCCCTCGGGCCCCAGCTCGTCCAGCCGCTGCTTCGACCCCGCGGGCGGCGCCGCCTTCAGATCGACGGCGGGCAGCTTGTCGCGCGGGTACACCGCCGCTGGGCGCGGCCCGTGCGGCTGGTTGACCGTCACATCGGCGAGGTAGTTGAGGATCTTGGTGCCACGGTCGGCGCTGCTGCGCGCGGTCAGCAACTGCGGACGCTCGTCGATGAACGACGTCGTCACCTTGCCGGCGACGAAGTCGGGGTCGTCGAGCACTGCCTGTAGGAACGGGATGTTCGTCGAGACGCCGCGGATGCGGAACTCGGCCAGGGCCCGCTTGGCGCGCGCCACGGCCGTCGTCAAATCCCTTCCGCGGCAGGTCAATTTGACCAGCATGGAGTCGAAGTGGGCCGAGACCTCGGCACCGAGGTTGGTGCCGCCGTCGAGCCGGATGCCGGCGCCACCCGGGGTGCGGTAGGCGGTGATGCGGCCGGTGTCGGGCCGGAAGCCGTTGGCGGGATCCTCGGTGGTGATGCGGCACTGCAGCGCGGCGCCGCGGGCCTGCATGGTCTCCTGGCTCAGACCCAGCTCTTCGAGCGACGAGCCGGACGCGATACACAACTGCGACGCGACGAGGTCGACCGCGGTGATCTCCTCGGTGACGGTGTGCTCGACCTGGATGCGCGGGTTCATCTCGATGAACACGTGCTGGCCGCGCTGATCGACGAGGAACTCGACGGTGCCGGCGCACGTGTAGCCGATCTGCCGCGCGAAGGCCACGGCGTCGTTGCACATGCGCTCCCGCAGTTCGGGATCCAGGTTCGGCGCGGGCGCCAGCTCGATGACCTTCTGGTGCCGGCGCTGGACGCTGCAGTCGCGCTCGAACAGGTGCATGACGTTGCCGTGGGTGTCGGCGAGGATCTGCACCTCGATGTGCCGCGGGTTGACGACGGCCTGCTCCAGGAACACCGTCGGGTCACCGAACGCCGAATCGGCTTCGCGGGACGCCGCTTCGATGGCTTCGCGCAGGTCGGCCGGGTCGGCCACGCGGCGCATACCGCGGCCGCCACCACCGGCGACGGCCTTGACGAACAACGGGAACTGCATCTGCTCGGCGGCGGCGAGGAGGTCGTCGACCGACGACGACGGCTCCGACGAAGCCAGCACGGGCAGCCCCGCGGCGCGGGCCGATTCGATGGCGCGCGCCTTGTTGCCGGTCAGTTCGAGAATGTCGGAGCTGGGTCCGACGAATGTGATGCCCGCGGCGGCGCACGCGGCCGCCAGTTCGGGGTTCTCCGACAGGAAGCCGTAGCCCGGGTAGATCGCGTCGGCGCCGCATGCCAACGCGGTGGCGACGATGTCGTCGACGTTCAGGTACGCCCGGACCGGATGGCCTTTCTCCCCGATCTGATACGACTCGTCAGCCTTGAGCCGATGCAGCGAGTTGCGGTCTTCGAACGGGTACACCGCGACGGTCGCGATACCCAGTTCGTTGGCTGCGCGAAAGGCCCGGATCGCGATCTCACCGCGGTTGGCCACCAGGAGTTTGGAAATCACCCAGTGACCCTAGCGGTTACGGCCAGCTGAAGCACTAGATCAGCGTGGACCAATAACTCCAGAATCGATCAAGGATCAGCAGGGCGATCGCGGTGATCCACACGGCGTACAGCGGCCACCGCCACTGGTACAGGGTGTCCGCCACTTTGTTGCCAGCGGCCAAGGGCCGCAACGCAATTGACGCCACCACGATCAGCAGCGCCATGGTGACGACCCAGACCACCATGCAGTACGGGCACAGGGCGCCGATCTCGTACAGGCTCTGGTAGATCAGCCAGTGCACGAACACCGCACCCAGCAGCGTGCCACCGGCCAGACCCGCCCAGTACCACCGCGGCAGCCGCACGCCCGCGACGGCGAGCACGCCGGTCACGATCACCACGCTGAAGGCGGCGATGCCCAGGAGCGGGTTCGGGAATCCGAACAGCGAGGCCTGTTTGGTCAGCATCACCGACCCGCAGGACAGCACCGGGTTGATGCTGCACGACGGGACGTACGACGGGTTCTGCAGCTGCCGGACCTTCTCGACGGTCAGCACGAACGCGGCGACCTCGCCGATGATGCCGGCGAGGAGAATCCAGACGGCGGCGGGGCGGCTGACCGCCACCCCCACCTGCCGCTGCGACGTGTCGACGTCGGTCACTGGTGCGGTGCCGGAGCGGGCTGCGGTGCCGGGGCGCCCGGGGCCGGAGCGGCGGGGGCTGCCGGTGCGGCGGGCAGGTTCGGCAGATCGGGCGCGACGGCCTTGATCTTCTCGATCAGGCTGTTCGGGTCGCCGTTCGGGACCAGGCTGGTCTCGGTGCCGTTGATCTTGATGGTCGGGGTGCCCTGGATCTCGGCGTTGCGGGCCATGTTGTTGACCATCTCGGTGTAGACGCCGTTCTCGACGCACTTGCTGACCGGATCGTTCGGGCCGACGGCGACACCGGACTGGCGTGCGTACTCGAGCAGCTTGGCGTTGTCGGGGAACGTCGCCGCGGTCTCCTCGGGCTGGTTCTTGTACAGCGCTTCGTGGAAGCGCCGGAACGCGGCCTTGTCCTCGTCGGCGACGCAGTACGCCATGGCGCCGGCGCGCGTCGAGTACGACTTCGGGTCACCACGGCCGATGATCGAGACGATGTTGTAGTCGACGGCGATGTCGCCGTTGTCGATCAGCTTGGCGATGGTCGGGCCGTACGTCTTCTCGAAGACGCCGCAGACCGGGCAGAGGAAATCCTCGTAGATCGCGAGGGTGACCTTCGGGTCCTTGGTGCCGGGGTTGGTGACGACGTTGCTCGCCGCGATCTGGACCGCCTGCACCTTGTGCGGGTCGGCCTTGGGCTTGCCGTTCATGACGATGTACGCCACCAGTACCACCGCGAAGATGATGACAAGCGCGGTCAGCCCGCCCTTGACCACCCAGTCCCGCTTGCGGTCCGCAGCCTTCAGGTCATAGCTGGCGTTCTTCGATGACTTCGACGATTTCGACGGCACGGCGTCAAGGGTACCGACGCCGTCCCCGAACTCGGCCGGAGCCGTACCTCAGCGGGTGAGGTGTGCCCGGAACGCGGAGATGAAGTCCGCCGTCGCGACCGCGCTGTCGCCGCCGAGCGGGAAGAAGTTCGCGAAGGCGTGGACCAGGGATCCGTACCTGCGGTGGTCCACCGGCACGCCGGCGGCGGCCAGCGCCGCGGCGTAGGCGTCGCCTTCGTCGCGCAGCGGATCGAACCCACCGGTGAGCACGAGCGCGGGCGGCAGACCCGACAGATCGTCGGCCAGCAGCGGCGACACCCGCGGGTCCGCCGGATCGAGCGCCGATTCGGCGAGGTAGTTGGCCCGGAACCAGTCCATGTCGACCTTGCTCAGGAAGTAGCCGTCGGCGAACAGCACCTTCGACCGGGTGTCGCCCGCGAAATTCGTGACCGGATAGATCAGCAACTGCAGGGCAGGCAGCGGCGCGCGGTTGTTCCGGGCCAGCTGGGAGACGACGGCCGCCAGGTTGCCGCCGGCACTGTCGCCACCCACGGCGATCCTTGCCGGGTCGGCGCCCAGCCGCGCCGCGTTCTCCACACACCAGAGATAGGTGGCGTAGCAGTCGTCGGAGGCGGCCGGAGCCGGGTGCTCAGGGGCCAGCCGGTACTCGACGGAGACGACGTGCACGCCAGCGTCCCGGCTGATGAGCCGGCACAGCCCGTCATGCGACTCGATGCCGCCGACGACGAATCCGCCGCCGTGGAAGAAGACCAGCAGCGGCGCGGGCCCGGTGGTGTCGGCCCGGTAGTGGCGGGCGCGCAGGGGTTCGACCGGACCGGGAACCGTGAAGTCGGTCGTCGTCACAGCGATGGCCGGGTCGAGGTACTGCGACAACGCCAGCAGCTGAGTGCGCGAGACGTTGATGTCGCTGCTCACGACCAGGCCCCCGGCGCCGGTGGCGTTCTGCGCCGCCAGCATCAGCTGCAGGGTGGTGTCCAGGGTGTTGCCGTCGATCGTGACGCGACGCCCGCCGAGCAGCACGCGCTTCAGCCGGTCGGGAATCTTGGGGAGGACACGCAGGGCGATGCCGCCGGCCCGGGTCAGGACCGCGAGGCGCAGGCGGTTGGGCCGTCCGACCGGATGCTCGGGCCGGACGACCAGTTCGGCGTCGGTTGTCGCTGCCGACAGCTCAGCGTCGCCTGGCATGCTCATTGTCATGGCTGATCCTTCAGGTGCTCCGAGTCCAACACTGACGCTCAACGACGGTACGTCCATTCCCGTGGTGGGTCTCGGGGTGTGGCAGACACCGGCCGAGGACACCGAACGCGCCGTCAGTGCAGCATTGCACGCCGGATATCGCCATATCGACACCGCCGCGGCCTACGGCAACGAGGACGGCGTCGGCCGGGCCGTCGCCGCCTCCGGCATTCCGCGCGAGGACGTCTTCATCGTCACCAAGCTGTGGAACTCCGACCAGGGTTATGAGAAGACCCTCACCGCGTTCGACGCCAGCATGGCGCGGTTGGGGCTCGATTACCTCGACCTGTACCTGATCCACTGGCCGACGCCCGCCCAGAACCTGTTCATCGACACGTTCAAGGCTTTCGCCCACCTGCGTGACCAGGGCCGGATCCGCGCGATCGGCGTCAGCAACTTCGAGCCCGAGCACCTCAAACTGCTCATCGATGCCACCGGGATCGTGCCCGCGGTGAACCAGATCGAGCTGCATCCGCGGCTGCCGCAGGCCGAGCTGCGGGAAACACACGCCCGCTACGGCATCGCCACCGAGGCCTGGAGCCCGCTGGGCCAGGGTTCCCTGCTCGCGGACCCGATCGTCACCACCATCGCGGAGCGACACGGAAAAACGCCAGCACAGGTGCTGATTAGGTGGCATATACAGCTGGGTAATATCGTCATCCCGAAATCGGTGAACCCAGACCGGATTGCGAGCAATTTCGACGTGTTTGATTTCGAGCTGAGCGAAGCGGACATCGCGTCCATCGCGACCCTCGACAACGGCACCCGCCTGGGCCCGGATCCACGAACATTCAACTTCACAGGGTAGGTGACATGGCCTCCGCAGAGATTCCCAATGTGGCGCTCCACGACGACAACACGATCCCGGCGCTCGGTCTCGGTGTCGGCGAGCTGTCGGACGCCGACACCGAGCGCGCCGTCTCGGCCGCGCTCGAGATGGGCATCCGCCTGATCGACACCGCCGCCGTCTACGGCAACGAGGAAGCCGTCGGGCGGGCCATCGCGTCGTCGGGCATCCCGCGCGCCGAGATCTTCGTGACGACCAAGCTGGCCAACGCCGACCAGGGTTTCCAGGCCGGTCAGGACGCCTTCAAGGTCAGCCTGGAGAAGCTGGGCCTGGAGTACGTGGACCTGTACATGATCCACTGGCCGGCCGGCGACATCAGCAAGTACGTGGACAGCTGGGGCGCCCTGATCAAGCTGCACAACGACGGCACCGCGAAGTCCATCGGCGTCTGCAACTTCTCGGACGAGGACCTGTCGACCATCATCGACCTGAGCTACGTCAGCCCGGTGGTCAACCAGATCGAGCTGCACCCCCTGCTCAACCAGTCGGCGCTGCGCGCGGTGCACGCCGAGCGCGGCATCGTCACGCAGGCCTATAGCCCGCTGGGCGTCGGCAACCTGCTGACCCACCCGACCGTGCAGTCCGTCGCCGCCGAGTACGGCAAGACCCCGGCCCAGGTGCTGATCCGGTGGAGCCTGCAGCTCGGCAACTCGGTCATCCCCCGCTCGTCGTCGCCGGAGCGCATCGCCGAGAACCTCGACGTGTTCGGCTTCGAGCTGGCCGGCGAGCACATGGACGCCCTGAACGGGTTGGACGACGGCACCCGCTACCGCCCGGACCCGGCCACCTACACCGGCATCTGAGGCACCGGCGGTTCATCAACCGATACCGACACAAGTGGTCGTTCTCCCATCGGGGAGGACGACCATTTGTGTTTGGCGCGAACGATTTTGGGTAGTGGCGACGGGCGCCTGGGCTGCCCTGTCACAGATGTGCCCTGTGGGTCACGTGTGCCGATTGTGGAAAAACTCGCAGCAATTGATTCGTGTTAACTATCCCACTATTACCGCTGGTGCGTTAATTTGATATTGCGTCCATTTATTCCGGCGCAACCAGACATCATCGAGCAGGGGGTTCGAGAAATGGTTCATTCATTCAAGAGCACTTCGCAATTAACGGCTCCGACAATTGGTCGCTTCTCCCAGCGCTTGCTATTGGGTGCGGCAACAATTGGCATGGGCGCATTGCTATTCACATTCGGAGCGGGCACGGCACAGGCCGACACCTCCACCACCGGTGTGGCAGGCCACAGCAACGCACCCACCTCCAGCGCGAGGGCGGCAGCCGCGGGCAGCCCGGTGGGCGGCATCGCGGGCGCACTCGACGGCACGGTGAAGACAGTGGCCGGTGCGCTCCACGGCACCACCAAGACGCTGGCCGCTGACCTCAACGGCACCACCCACACCGTCGCCGCCGACCTCGACGGCACCACCAAGACCGTCGCGGGCGGACTGCACAACACCACCAAGACGGCCGCAGGCGCACTCGATGGCACCACCAAGACCGTCGCCGGCGCACTCAACGGCACCCTGAAGACGATCGGCGGCATTTTCGGACGCCGCTGACGGATACCGCAACAGACAGGAGCGAATTTGGCATCAGGCTGCGGCGAATTGTTGACCGATTGCTGAATTGACGGCATTTCGACCCGAAATTCAGTCGCCCCGCCATCGGTCATTTCGCCGTGGTCGTATGAGCAGATATTGGTTGCCGAGACGTGGTAGCTCGGCAACCAATATCTGCGCAATTTCCACCGCTTCGGCTCGAAATTAGCGGTTCCACCGATCTCAGGAATGCCAGCAAACGATTCCCTGCTCTTTTTTGTGCGGAATCGCTCATGCCGGCAACAAAATCGCGGAATCTCGGCGATGTACTGGAACCAGCCGACCTAGTTCACCGGACAGGTGGCCGCGGCATCGCGCAGGACGGGCACCGACGGCGCGTCCACGGGCAGCCCATAGCCACGCAGCACCGCGATGTACTGCACGGCGTACTGGCACCAGAAGCCGTGGTTCGGCGGCATCCAGTCCGAGGGCTGCTTGTCGCCCTTGTCCTGGTTCGCTTTTCCCGAGACCGCGAGCAGATTCGCCGGATCGTTGGCGAACCGCAGCCGGAGTTCGTCATTCCAGTCCCTGGCGCCGAGGTCCCAGGCCAGCGCGAGCGGCACGATGTGGTCGATCTGCACCGCAGCGCCGATCTGGTTGCCGCGGGTGAATGCGATGGTGTCGTTGGTGTAGGGGTCGCGGAGGACGCCGGTCTTCACCGCCTGCGGGCAGCGCTTGATCGACACGATGGTCTTGTCGGTGAGATCCCGGTTCAGGATGTCGTTGCGGGTGTCGCAGCCGTTGTGGCCCTCGGGCGCCGAATTGTCGTCGGTCCAGGACTCGCCGAACGCCGCGCGCCGGTAGTTCGGGTCACGCACCCGCCGCGGGATGACGGCCAGGCCCGCCAGGATGTCGGTACCGGGAGCGATGGTCGGGACGACGGCGCCGTCGACACCATCGGCGACCGCCGCCGGTTCGTCGGCCGTGCCGACCTGGATGGCCACCACCACCGCCAGCACCACAGCCGCCACCAACCACAGCAGGCGCTTCACGCCTTGTCCAGGTACTCGACGCGATCGGTGTCGACGAATTGGGCGGCGAGTGCGGACATGCCCGGATCATCTGGATTCTGCGCGTAGGCCGCCTGACAGAAGGCACGGGCCGACTCGATGACTTCCTGGTGATCGGCCAGCGACAGGAACCGCAGATGCCCGGCCCGTCCGGATTGGTTGAGACCGAGGACGTCGCCTTCGCGGCGCTCCTGCAGGTCGAGATCGGCCAGTTCGAAGCCATCGAGGGTGCCGGCCACCGCCTCCAGCCGGGCACCGGCTTTCGATCCCGGCGGCAGCTTCGTCGCGAGCAGGCACAAGCTGGCGTGCGAGCCGCGGCCGATGCGGCCGCGCAGCTGGTGCAGCTGGCTGATGCCGAAGCGGTCCGCGTCCATCACGACCATGACCGTCGAGTTGGGCACGTCGACGCCGACCTCGATGACGGTGGTGCACACCAGCACGTCGATCTGTCCGGCGCGGAAGGCCGACATGATGGCGTCCTTCTCGTCACCGGGCAGCCGGCCGTGCATGAGCCCCAGCTTGAGGTCCTTCAGCGGCCCGGCCCGCAGCTTGCTGTACAGCTCGACGACCGTCACCGGCGGCGGTCCGGCCTGATTCTTCTCGTCGCCCGTCTTGTCGTTCTCGTCGATCCGGGAGGCCACCACGTAGGCCTGCCGTCCCGCCGCGACCTCTTCACGGATGCGGGCCCACGCCCGGTCGAGCCACGCCGGTTTCTGCGTGACGAAGATGGTCTTGGTGTCGATCGGCTGCCGGCCGCGCGGCAGCTCCCGCATGGTGGAGGTCTCCAGGTCCCCGTACACCGTCAGCGCCACGGTGCGCGGGATCGGGGTGGCGGTCATGACCAGCAGGTGTGGCGTCAGACCGTCAGGGGCCTTGGCACGCAACCGATCTCGCTGCTCCACCCCGAACCGGTGCTGCTCGTCGACCACGACCATGCCGAGCCGGTCGAATTCCACGGCGTCCTGCAGCAGGGCGTGGGTGCCGATGACGATGCCGGCCCGTCCGCTCGATACTTCCTCGCGTACCTGGCGCTTCTGCTGCGCGCTCATGGACCCGGTCAGCAGCGCCACCGAGGTCGCATCGTCGGGGGCACCGAGCTGGCCCGCCATGGCGAGCGGCCCCAGCACGTCGCGAACCGACCGCGCGTGTTGCACGGCAAGCACTTCCGTCGGCGCGAGCAGCGCGCACTGGTATCCGGCGTCGACCATCTGCAGCATGGCGATCAGCGAGACGATGGTCTTGCCCGAGCCGACCTCACCCTGCAGCATCCGATTCATGGGCCGGGACTCGGACAACTCTGCCGACAGCACCTCGAGCACGTCACGTTGACCCGCGGTCAATTCGAACGGCAACCGGTCACGCAGGGCGGCCGCGAGACCGGTGTCGATCGGCGGCGCCGGCGGACCGGACTGTGACTGGGTGCCGTGCCGGCGGGCGGCCAGCGCCCACTGCAGCCCGGCGGCCTCGTCGAAAGTCAGCCGTTCCCTGGCCTGTTCGCGATCGGCTTCGCGCTCGCCGAGGTGGATGTCACGCAGCGCCTGGTCCTCCGAGATCAGGCCCCGCTGCGCCCGGATGGATTCCGGCAGCGGATCGGCTATCGGATCCAGTACCGCGAGGACCTGCAGGATGCACGCGTAGATGTCCCAGCTCTGCACCTTCGCGCACGCCGAGTAGATCGGGAAGAACTCCCGCTCGAACGCCGACATCTGGAGTTCGCCGTGCATCTTCTCGGAGGCGTCGGCGATCTTCTTCAGCGCCGGCGAACCGAACGTGCGGCCCGCGCCGGAACCCAGCACGAGGTGCGCGGGATGCGTCAATTGCATTGTGCGCCCGTAGAATCCGACCACGCCCGACAGCATCACCCGGGTGCCCTCGACGAGTGACTTCTTGAGGAACTTGGCGTTGAAGAAGGTGGCGGTGACCTTCGGGTTGCGGTTGCCCAAGGTCACCACCAGGTATTCGCGCTTGGGCGCCCGGTTGGTCCAGCGCGTCTCCGCTTTGGTGATGACGTCGACGAACGTGACGTGGTCGCCTTCTTCCGGCAGCTCGGTGTCCTCGCCGAGCACCGTCATGCCCTGGCTGTACTTGCGCGGGTAGTGCCGCAACAGATCGTTGACGGTGCGGATACCGAGGAATTCTTCCAGCGGCGCAGCCGATTTCGCGCCCAGTACGTGCACCAGTGAGTCGGTCAGCGCGACCACCGCTACTCCACCCCTATCAGAAGCGCATCGCCGCGGTGACCGGTGTGATAGGTCACCAACTCGGCCGCCAGGTGCTCCTGGCGCACATGCTCGGCCAGCGCGACGCCCACCTCGGCGTCGACGCCGGCGCCGGTCAGCACCGTGACCAGTTCTCCGCCCGACGACAGCAGCAGGTCGATGAGCCCGCTGGCGGCACTGACCAGGTCGTGCCCGACGATCAGCACCTCGTCACCGGCGATGCCCAGTCCGTCGCCCGGCCGGCACCGGCCGGCCCAGGTCAGCGCCGCCTCGGTGGCGATCCGGACCGAGCCGTGCCGGGCACCCGCCGCGGCGCGCGCCATGTTGTAACCGTCGTCGACGGCCTGCCGGGTGGGGTCGTGCACGGCCAGCGCGGCCAGTCCCTGCACCATGGATCCGGCCGGTACCGGCACGACGTCCATGCCCCAGCTGATCGCCGTGGCGCAACCGGCCACCAATTCCTCGGCGGCCAGAAAACCGTTGGGCAGCACCATGATCTGCGCGGCACCCGTGCCGACCAGCCCGGCGAGGAACTGCTGCGCGCTGACCGGTCCGCCGTCGGGCCGCAGCACGTGCGCACCCTCGCCGCCGAACAACTCCCCCGCGCCGTCGCCGTCGACGATCGCCAGCACGGCGCGGTCGCGGCTCCAGCCGCCCGACGGCCGGGCCCCGGCGGCGCCGAGCAGCGCGGTGACCTGAATCCTGCTGACAGCGCCCAGATCGAGAGCGGCCTCGATCGCGGCGCCGGCGTCGTCGGCGTGTACGTGCACGCTGTATTGGCCGCCGGCGACGGCGGTGGCGATGGCAACGGATTCACCGAGCCGCACCAGCCGGGCCCGCAACACCTCGACGTTGTCCGGGTCGCAGTCACCCAGCAGGTACATCACCTCGAATTGTGGTGGCGCGCCGTTGATTTCGTGGTGGTCATGATGGTCGTGATCGTGGTGGCCGTCGCCGTGCGCTGCCCGCGAGTGGCCCGGCTGGTACTGGGGCCGGGGCGTCGAGCTGCCGGACAGCGTCGCGGTCAGGGCATCGAGCAGGACCAGCAGACCGCGCCCACCGGCGTCGACGACGCCCGCTTCGGCGAGCACATCGAGCTGATCGGGGGTGCGCTCGAGCGCCACCGCGGCGGCGTCCGAGACGGCGGCCGCCATGGTCGCGAGGTCGGTCACGCCGTCCAGGCTCTCGGCTTCCAGCGCGGCCGCCTGCAGCACCGACACGATGGTGCCCGGCACGGTCTGCCCGACCGAGGCGACGGCCAATACCTGGGCGTGGTGCAGGGCCGCGGTGAATTCCGGCGCCGTGATCTCGCCGCACTCCCGGTCCTCACCACGTTGCAACGCGGCCTCGGCCACCACGTCCGCCACGCCGCGGAGAATCTGGGACAGGATGACGCCCGAGTTGCCGCGGGCGCCGTGCAGCGCCCCGGCCGACAATGCGGCCGAGACGGCCACCACGTCGTTGCCCGCCGCGTTCACGGCCTCGTCGGCCTGCGCGGCGGCGGCACGCATGGTGAACAACATGTTGGTGCCGGTGTCGGAATCCGCGACGGGGTAGACGTTCAGCCGGTTGATCTCGTCGGTATGGGCGATGAGGTGCAGGACCGCGGTGTGAGCCCAGTCGCGTAAGGCGATCCCATCCAGCGGACGGGGTGTGCGACCCACGCCAGCTGACATGTGACCTCCATCGCGTCCGCCCGGGTTCACCCCGATTCTCCAGTCGCCCGCCGGGTGCCCCTCGGCGCCCCGCCAGCCTAGCCACTGGCCCCGACAAATCTCCTGACCAGCTCCCGTGGAACACCGGCCACCAGACCCATTTTGGTGATCGTCGGGCCGCCCGGTATCCTGGTCAGGTTGTCTGTTCGCGCCGCACAACCCTGTGGCCGTCGGACTCAGACCCCAAGTACTGATTTTCGAGGAGTTCTTCATGGCCGCCGTGTGCGACATCTGCGGAAAGGGACCGGGCTTCGGCATGTCCGTCTCGCACTCCCACCGTCGGACCAACCGCCGCTGGGATCCGAACATCCAGACCGTGCGTGCCGTGGATCGTCCGGGCGGCAACCGCAAGCGCGTCAACGCCTGCACCTCCTGCCTCAAGGCCGGCAAGGTCACCCGCGGCTAGTTTCGGCTACCGCCGGGCGGCTTGATCCCGCCTGACAACTGAAAGCTTCACACCAGGGCGCTGCACGAAACCCGTGCAGCGCTTTCGTGTGTCTTCGGACGGTTCGCGGCCGCTCACCAGCCACGAGCGGCCGCATCGTGCACACCAAAATCGGCGTGTCGCCGTGCAGACACGGCCGCTCGCGGGAAATGGGTTAAGGCAGGCGCCAGTCGATGGGTTCTGCGCCGAGGCGCGTCAGCAGCTCGTTGGCCCGGCTGAACGGCCGGGACCCGAAGAACCCGCGCGACGCCGACAGCGGCGACGGGTGCACCGATTCGATGCTCGCGCAGCGTTCGCCGGTGAGCATGGGCTTGAGGGTCTGCGCGTCCCGGCCCCACAACACCGCCACGAGCGGCTGCGGCCGCGCGATCAGGGCGTTGATCGCGCACTCGGTGACGGCCTCCCAGCCTTTCCCGCGGTGCGACGCGGGATTGCCCGGCCGGACCGTCAGCACCCTGTTCAGCATCATGACGCCCTGCTTCGACCACGGGCTCAGGTCACCGCAACTGGGCGGCTCGTAACCCAGGTCGGCGGTGTACTCGGTGAAGATGTTGGACAGGCTGCGCGGCAGCGGCCGCACGTCGGGCGCCACAGAGAAACTCAGCCCGACGGCATGCCCGGGGGTCGGATAGGGGTCCTGGCCGACGATCAGCACCCGCACCTCGTCGAAGGGGAAGGTGAAGGCGCGCAACACATTCTCCCCCGCCGGCAGATAGCCGTGGCCCGCCGCGTTCTCGGCGCGCAGGAATTCACCCATCGCGGCGATTTGCGGGGCGACGGGTTCCAGGGCCGCGGCCCAGCCGGGGTCGATCAGTTCGCGCAGGGGTCGGGCAGTCACGCCAGTACCTTACTGACCGAACGATTCCCAGCCGGCGGCTCCATGCCACGACGCGCCGTCGACCGTCACGCGCGGCTCCCCGGGCCCGACCGTCCCGATCGCCCGCCAGCCCGCGGGCAGCGCGCCCCCGAAGGTGCCGACCAGCACGTGGTCCTCGCCGCCGCCGAGCACCCAGTCGCGGGCATCGCCACCCACCATCGCGGCCGCCGGCGTCAACGTCGCCACGTCGGCCGCGAGCGCCGCCATCGACAGGTCGATCGCCACACCGGAAGCCGCCGCGATGTGGCCGAGGTCGGCGACCAGGCCGTCGGACACGTCCGTCAGCGCCGTCGCGCCGGCCGCTGCGGCGGCCGCGCCCGCTCCGTAATGCACCTGCGGCACCAGATGCCGTCGGCGCAGCTCGTCGAACTCGTGAATACCGGCCTGCCACAAGGTGTATCCGGCACCCGACCAGCCGAGCTCACCGACCACCGCGACGGTGTCGCCCGGTTGCGCACCGGACAGCAGGACGGGCGAGCGGCCGCCCAGATCGCCCAGAACCGTCACCGAGATCACCCACTGCGGCGCGGCCACCAGGTCGCCGCCGACGATGCCGGCACCGAATTTCGTTGCCTCCGACCATAATCCGTCGGACAGGCGTTGGGCGTCCGCAACCTCGGTATCGACCGGCGCCCCGAAACCGACGACGAACGCGTACGCCCGGCCGCCCATGGCTTCGATGTCGGCGGCATTCTGCGCAATTGCCTTGCGCCCCACATCATGCGGCGTGGACCAGTCCAGCCGGAAATGCCGGCCCTCGACCAGCATGTCGGTGGACACCACGATCCGGCCGTCGGGGACCGTCAGCAGCGCGGCATCGTCACCCGGGCCGACGACGACCTCGGCGGGCTGGGTGCGCCGGGCGGTTATCCGGCCGATCACCGCGAACTCGCCGAGCCCCGCCAGGGTCTCCCCGGATTCCGCGCTGGTCATGGTCGTGGAGTCTATGCAGGCTCACCGCCGTCGGCCGCCCCGGGCGACGGGCGCTCTAGAGTGGCCGTCATGACCGAACCCGACGATCCGGATGGCCCGCCCCGCGGCGCCCTCATCGCGGCCGTCGTCGTGGCGGTCGCCGCGCTCGTCGGTGTGCTCGCGTATGCCGCGCTGCGGCAGGCCCCTGCCGACAAGCCCGTCGCGCTCCCGCTCGCCGGTGCCCCGGCACCGCAGGCCGACAGCGACCAGTGCCGGGCGCTCCTCGCGACACTGCCGGACACCATGGGCGACTTCCGGCGGGCGACGCTCGCCGACCCCGCCCCGCCCGGGGCCGCCGCCTGGCTGGGCCCGACCGGCATCGACACCGTGGTGCTGCGCTGCGGTGTCGAGCGGCCCGACGATTTCGTGGTCGGCGCGCCGCTGCAGATGGTGAATGCGGTGTCGTGGTTCGAGGCCAGCGGACCGAGTGCCAGCACCTGGTACGCCGTCGACCACGGCACGCCGGCCACCTACGTCGCGCTGACGCTGCCGCAGGGCTCCGGTCCGACGCCGATCCAGACCGTCTCCGAGCTCATCGAAAAGGTGATGCCGGCCCGGCCGCTGGATCCGGCACCGGCCCGTTAGCGCAGGCCGGTCCCCCGCCGGATCGCGGTGTCCACCATGACGCTGAGCAGCGTGGCGTAGTCGACGCCGCTGGCCGCCCACATCTGCGGGTACATCGAGATGGTGGTGAAGCCGGGCATGGTGTTGATCTCGTTGATCACCGGCCCGTTCTCGGTCAGGAAGAAGTCGACGCGGGCCAGGCCCTGGCAGTCCAATGCCTTGAACGCGCGGATGGCCAATTGCCTGATCTCGTCGGCGGTTTCGTCGTCGACCTTGGCGGGCACGTCGAGTTCGGCGGCGTCCTCGAGGTACTTGGTGGCGAAGTCGTAGAACCCGCCACCCACGCGAATCTCGCCCAGCTCACTGGCCGCGACACGGCCGTCCGGGTACTCCAGCACCCCGCATTCCACTTCGCGGCCCGGCATCGCGGCTTCGACGATCACCTTCGGATCATGTTGGCGCGCATAGGCGATGGCCTGGTCCAGTTCGTCCCACGCGGCAACCCGGCTGACGCCGATGGACGATCCGCCGCGGGCGGGCTTGACGAACACCGGCAGTCCCAGGCGCTCCCGGTCGTCGAGGCTCAGCGTCACATCACGCGGCCGCAGCACCACCTGGTCGCCGATCGGCAGGCCATCGGCAGCCAGCAGCTTCTTGGTGAATTCCTTGTCCATCCCGGCCGCGCTGGCCAGCACGCCCGCGCCGACGTACGGCACCCCGGCCAGTTCCAGCAGGCCCTGGATGGTGCCGTCCTCGCCGTAGGGGCCATGCAGCACGGGGAAGACGACGTCGACGGCCGTCAGCACCTGCGCGACGCCGTCCTGCAGCGACAGCAGTTCACCGCGGCGGTTCGGATCGGCGGCCAGCGTCAGCGCGGTGCCGGACGCCTCGGTGACGCCCGGCAGCTGTCCGTCGGTGATGGCGAGGGTCTCCGGACGACCCTCTCCCAGCACCCAGGAACCCTCCGGGGTGATGCCGACGGCGACGACCTCGTAGCGGGCCGGATCCAGGTTGCGCAGGATGCTCCCGGCCGAAACACAGGAGATGGCGTGCTCCGAACTGCGTCCGCCGTAAACGACGGCGACCCGGGTACGGCCGGCGGCTCCTGAGGATTGAGGGGCAGTCACAATCTGGAGAGGCTACCTGGCTGAGCACGCGGCTACCCGAGCGCAGCCGTGATGTCCGCCAGTAGGTCGTCGGTGTCCTCGATGCCGAGCGATATCCGCGCAAAGCCCGGCTCCACCGCATCGCCCCAGCGTGCGCGCCTGTCGACCGAGGTGTGGATGCCGCCGAAACTGGTCGCGGCGACCAGCAGCTGGCTGCGGTTCACCAGGTCCCGGACGGCGGCGGCATCGGCCAGTTCGATCGCGATGAGGCCGCCGAAACGTCGCATCTGCTCGCGGGCGACGGGATGCGCCGGATCGGTCGGCAGACCCGGATAACGCACCGCGCGCACGGCGGGATGGGCGTCGAGCGTCATCGCCAGTGCGAGCGCGTTGCCGCACTGCCTTTCGAACCGCAGTCCGGCGGTGCCGAGGCTGCGCAGCGCCAACCAGGCCTCGAAGTGGCCGAGGATCGCGCCGGCCAGCAGTCGGTCCCGTTCGATGGCGGCCATCACCTCGCGATGGCACCCGGCGACGTAGCCGGCCAGCAGATCACTGTGCCCGGACAGCCCCTTCGTCGCGCTCGCGACCACCAGATCCGCGCCCAGCGACAGCGGCCGCTGGCCCAGCGGGGTCGCGGCGGTGTTGTCGACCATCAGGGTCGCGCCGCGGGAGCGGCAGATGGTGGACAACCGGTGCAGGTCGACGACATCCAGCGTCGGGTTGACCGGGGATTCGGCGAGCACGACGTCGGCACGGGAAAGCTGCGCCGCCGTGCCACAGATGTCCGCGGCGGCCGCCTCGATCACGGTGACGCCGCGGGCCGCGAGATGCTCGGCTGCGTATCGGCGCACCTGGTAGTAGCCGTCCGCGGGGACGACCAGGGTGGTGCCGGGGGCCGCCAGCACCCGTAGTGCCGACGAGATGGCGGCCATCCCCGAGGAGAATGTCAGCGCCGACGTGGCGCCCTCGAGCTCGGCCAGGGCCGATTCCAGTTGGCGCCAGGCCGGATTGGAGTTGCGGCCGTAGAAGTCCAGACCGTCGGATTCGTCGTCGGACAAATGGTAGGCCGCCACCGGAACCGGCGGCGGTGCCACCGGTAGCCCCGGAACACGTTGCGACGCAGTCGCTTTGACGCTACGGGTGGAATCGCCGAGTTGGCCGTCCACGACTCACTCCGGCTTGGTGCTGCGGCCGAGCAACAATGCGAACGCCTGGTCCACCGACAAACCCTTGTGGCACACCCGGTTCACCGCGTCGGTCAGCGGCATCTCGACGTCGTAGCTCTCGGCGAGGGCGAGCACCGACTGGCAGGACGTGACACCCTCGGCGACCTTGCCGCTGGCCGCGGCGGTCGCCGACTCCATGGTGCCACCGCGCGCCAGGCGCTCACCGAAGCTGCGGTTGCGGGACTGCGGCGAGGTGCAGGTGGCGACCAGATCGCCGACGCCGGCCAGCCCGGCAAGGGTTACGCCCTTGGCGCCGAGCGCGATTCCCAGTCGCATGATCTCGGCCAGTCCGCGGGTGATGATCGCGGCGGCGGTGTTCTCGCCGAACCCGGCGCCCGCTGCCATGCCGCACGCCAGCGCGATGACGTTCTTGCAGGCCCCGCCCACTTCGGCGCCGATCACGTCGGCGCTGGTGTACGGCCGGAAGTAGCCGGTGGCGAATGCGCGCTGCAACGCGACCGCGCGTCCCGAGTCGGTACACGCGATGAGGGTGGCGGCGGGCTGCTCGTCGACCACCTCGCTGGCCAGGTTCGGTCCGCTGAGGACGGCGACCCGGCTCGGATCGGCGCCCGTCACCTGGACGATGACCTGGCTCATGCGCAACAGGTTGTCGAGTTCGATGCCCTTGGCCACGCTGACGAGCGTGGTGTCATCACCGAGATGTCCGGTCCAGGCGGTCAGGTTGGTGCGCAGCGTCTGCGACGGCACCGCCAGCAGCACGGTGCAGGCGCCCGTCAGCGCCTCGGCGGGGTCCGCGGTCGCCTTGATGGACGCCGGTAGCGCCCGGTCACCGAGATATTTCGAGTTCCGGTGGGTCTCGTTGATCTCGCGCGCCACCTCGGCGCTGCGCGCCCACAGCGTCACATTGTTGCCCGCGTCCGCCAGGACTTTAGCCAGTGCCGTCCCCCACGCGCCGGCACCCATCACCGCTGCCTCCACCACGCGTCAACAGTAGCCCCGCCGGCCCTTTGGCAGTATGGCGGTCATGAGCGGCGACCCGAGGGTGCAGACGGCCGGCGATGGCGCCGGTGTCGGGTTGATCATCGCGGTGAAACGGCTGGCCGCGGCCAAGACCCGACTGGCCCCGGTTTTCGCCGGCGATCTGCGCGAGCAGGTGGTGCTCGCGATGCTGCTCGACACCATCACCGCGGCCCTGGCCGTGCCGGCCGTCGGCTCGGTGACCGTCGTCACGCCCGACCCGGACGCCGCCGCCGCGGTGCGCGAACTCGGTGCCGGCGTGCTGCTGGACCCCACGCCGGCCGGACACCCCGATCCGTTGAATCACGCACTCGCCGCCACCGAGCGCGTGCTGCGGGACCGGGTGACGAACGTCGCGGTGTTGCAAGGTGACCTGCCCGCGCTGCGCACCGCGGAATTGGCCGACGCGATCGCCGGCGCCAGTCGGCATGCCCGCAGTTTCATCGCCGACCGGCACCGGACCGGCACCGCGGCACTGTTCGCCTTCGGTGCCCCACTCGTTCCCGAGTTCGGCGCCGATTCCGCACGGCGCCATGCCGATTCGGGCGCGGTGGAACTGCCGGGTGACTGGCCGGGCCTGCGCTGTGACATCGACACCCCGGACGACCTCGAGACGGCGCGCCGGCTCGGTGTCGGCCCGGCCACGACGCGGATCGTCGGCTGACCACCGGCGTTCACCAACCATGTGGCCTGCACCCAGCAGATAGGGAATGATCGTCGGGGTGACCGAAGCCGACACCCGTTCAGCACACACCGACCGCACACCCGTCGACTCGGACCCGGAGACACTGCCCGCTGCCACCGCGGATCCGACGGACGGCGCGCTACCCGATGACCGGTACCTCAACCGCGAGCTGAGCTGGCTGGACTTCAACGCCCGGGTGTTGGCGCTCGCCGCCGACCGGTCGCTGCCGTTGTTGGAGCAGGCCAAGTTCCTGGCGATCTTCGCCTCGAATCTCGATGAGTTCTACATGGTCCGGGTGGCCGGGCTGAAGCGCCGTGACGAGACCGGGCTCTCGGTCCGGTCGGCGGACGGGCTGTCGCCGCGCGAGCAACTGCGCCGGATCGGTGAACGCACCCAGCAGATCTCGACCCGACACGCCACGGTGTTCGGAGAGGTGGTGCGCCCGGCACTGGCCGAGCAGGGCATCACGATCGTCAACTGGAGCGAGCTGGACGAGCACGAGCAGTCCAAGCTCTCCACGTATTTCCACGATCAGGTGTTCCCGGTGCTGACGCCGCTGGCCGTCGACCCCGCGCACCCCTTCCCCTTCGTGAGCGGCCTGAGCATCAACCTCGCCATCACCGTGCGCAATCCCGACGACGGCACCCAGCACTTCGCCCGAATCAAGGTGCCGGACAACGTCGATCGGTTCGTGGAGCTGCCCGAGCCGGGCACGACGGGCGACGGCGTGAAGTCGCGCGTGCGGTTCCTGCCGATGGAAGAACTCATCGCGGCGTTCCTGCCGGTGCTGTTCCCCGGGCTGGACATCGTCGAGCACCACGCGTTCCGGATCACCCGCAACGCCGACTTCGAAGTCGAAGAAGATCGCGACGAGGATCTGCTGCAGGCGCTGGAACGCGAGCTGGCGCGCAGGCGGTTCGGCTCACCGGTTCGGCTCGAAGTCGCCACCGACATGACCGAGAACATGCTCGACCTGCTGCTGCGCGAGCTCGACGTGCACCCCGGCGACGTGATCGAAGTTCCTGGACTGCTGGACCTTTCGTCACTGTGGCAGATCTACGGCGTCGACCGGCCCGACCTGAAGGACCGGCCGTTCGTGCCGGCCACGCCCCCGGCGTTCGGCGAGCGGGAGACACCGAAGAGTATCTTCTCGACGCTCCGCGACGGCGACGTCCTGGTGCACCACCCGTACGACTCGTTCTCCACCACGGTGCAGCGTTTCATCGAGCAGGCCGCCGCCGACCCGAATGTGTTGGCCATCAAGCAGACGCTGTACCGCACCTCGGGTGACTCCCCCATCGTCAACGCCCTGATCGACGCCGCCGAGGCCGGCAAGCAGGTGGTGGCGCTGGTGGAGATCAAGGCCCGGTTCGACGAGCAGGCCAACATCAAGTGGGCCCGCGCGCTGGAGCAGGCGGGCGTGCACGTGGTGTACGGGCTCATCGGGCTCAAGACCCATTGCAAGACGGCGTTGGTGGTGCGTCGCGAAGGTTCGACCATCCGCCGCTATTGCCATGTGGGCACGGGCAACTACAACCCGAAAACCGCACGCCTGTACGAAGACGTCGGCCTGCTGACGGCCTCGCCGGAGATCGGCGCCGACCTCACCGACCTGTTCAACTCGCTGACCGGCTACTCACGCAAGGTGTCGTACCGCAACCTGCTGGTCGCTCCGCACAGCGTGCGGCGCGGCATCATCGAGCGCATCGAGCGCGAGATCGAGGCCAAGCGGGCCGGCGGCGACGGCCGGATCCGGATGAAGATGAACGCCCTGGTCGACGAACAGGTCATCGATGCGCTGTATCGGGCGTCGCAGGCCGGGGTGCGGGTCGAGGTCGTGGTCCGGGGTATCTGCGCGCTGCGTCCCGGCGCCGAGGGATTCTCCGAGAACATCGTCGTGCGCTCGATTCTCGGCCGCTTCCTTGAACATTCACGCGTTATTCACTTCAACGCCATCAATGAATTCTGGATCGGCAGCGCCGACATGATGCATCGTAATCTCGACCGACGCGTCGAGGTGATGGCGCAGGTGAAGGACCCGAGACTGACCGAGGAGCTGAGCGGGGTGTTCGATTCCGCGATGGATCCGGCCACCCGTTGCTGGGAGCTGGGTCCGGACGGACACTGGACCGCGCTGCCGCGCGAAGGCGAGAAGGTCCGGGATCACCAGGTGTCGATCATGGAGCGGCATCGCACGCCGTAGTTTTCGCCCGGCAGCAACGCACCGCGAAAACCTGATCCCGACAACCACATCCAGGAGCACAGGTGCCGAACAAGACGGCGCATGACACCCGCGCGACGCCGGTGCTGGCAGCGGGGGCGGTGTTGTGGCGCCCCGGCGAATCCGGCGCGCCACTGATCGCCGTCGTCCACCGACCGCGCTACGACGACTGGTCGCTGCCCAAGGGCAAGGTGGATCCCGGTGAAACCGAACCGGTTACCGCCGTACGGGAAATCCTGGAAGAGACCGGGTACGAGTCGGTGCTGGGCCGCCGGCTGGCCTCCGTCAGCTATCCGCTGGAGTACGGCACCAAGAAGGTTCGCTACTGGGCGGCCCGCACGACCGGCGGCGGGTTCAGCCCCAATGCCGAGGTCGACAAGCTCGACTGGCTGCCGGTGGCCGAGGCCATGCTCCGGCTGCAATATCCGCATGACCGACAAGTTCTGCGGCGCTTCACCCGTCGGCCCGCCGATACCCGCACCGTGCTGATCGTCCGGCACGCAACCGCGGGCCGCAAGGCTCGGTACAAGGGCGACGACCGGCTGCGGCCGCTCGACAAGAAAGGCCGGGCACAGGCGGAATCGCTTGTCGGCCAACTGCTCGCCTTCGGGGCCAGCGAGGTCCATGCGGCGTCGCGGACCCGGTGCCACCAGACCGTGGAACCGCTGGCGCAGGAGCTCGGTGTCCGGGTACGGGATGAACCGACGCTGACCGAAGAGGCTTTCGCGGCCGACGCCGACGCGGCCCGCAAGCGGGTGCTGAAGATCGCCGCAAAAGCCGACGACGACACGGTCCCCGTCATCTGCACGCAGGGCAAGGTGATCCCGGACCTGATTTCGTGGTGGTGCGAGCGCAGCGGCATCCGGCCCGACAAATCGCGTAATCGCAAGGGCAGCATGTGGGTGATGTCACTGCACGGTGACGCGCTCGTCGCCGCGGATCACATCGGCAGCCCACTGCCGACGAAGCGCTGACACTCCACACACAGACACGCCGTGGATCGGTTGATCCACGGCGTGTCCGAGTCGGACCTATCGGATAGGGCTTAGCGGCGGCCCTTCTTGGCGGGAGCAGCCTTCTTGGCCGGTTCGGCCTTCTTGGCGGGAGCGGCCTTCTTGGCCGGAGCCGCAGCCTTCTTCGCCGGTGCGGCCTTCTTGGCGGGAGCGGCCTTCTTGGCCGGAGCCGCAGCCTTCTTCGCCGGAGCGGCCTTCTTGGCGGGAGCGGCCTTCTTGGCCGGAGCCGCAGCCTTCTTCGCCGGAGCGGCCTTCTTGGCCGGAGCGGCCTTCTTGGCCGGAGCCTTGGTGGCGGCGGCCTTCTTGGCGGGAGCGGCCTTCTTGGCGGGAGCGGCCTTCTTGGCCGGGGCGGCCTTCTTGGCAGCGCCACGCTTGGCCGGAGCTGCGGTGGCGCCGCGCTTCACGGCGGGGCCGTCAGCCGAAAGACGCTGCAGGCCAGCGACAACGGCCTTGAACTGAGCGCCCGGGCGGAAAGCCGGAACCGACGTCGGCTTCACCTTGACGGTCTCACCGGTGCGCGGGTTGCGCGCGACGCGGGCGGCGCGGCGACGCTGCTCGAAGACGCCGAAGCCGGTGATGGTGACGCTCTCACCCTTGTGCACGGCGCGGACGATGGTGTCCACGATGTGCTCGACGGCCGCGGTGGCCTGACGACGATCGGTGCCCAACTTCTCTGTCAGGGCATCGATGAGTTCTGCTTTGTTCATCCAAAACCTCCGATTCAGTGGCCCTGGGTGGACCGACTAATGCACACGGTAAACCCAGTACCCGCCGATTTCCAAGAGCCACGCCCGGTTTCGGGCATAGCTATGACGAAATTCGGCAATCCGGTTGGCCCACTTGGGAGGTGGTTGAGAGGTTTCGAAACGTGGTTGCGGGGGCAGGGATTCGAGCTGCGCCCGAGTGCCGAAATTGCTCCGCAGGCCCTCCGCCGGGGCCTGCGGAGCCCCTTGGTCAGGCCGGCAGAGTGCGCGGTTTGTAGCTCGGCCGACGCTGCTCGAAGGCCTCGATCTCGTCGCGTTTCCGCAGCGTAAGGCCTATATCGTCAAGACCTTCGAGCAGCCGCCATGCGGTGTAATCGTCAATCTTGAAGGGCAGCACGACCGTTCCCGCGGTCAAATTCCGATCTTGAAGATTCACAGTGATTTCCAGCCCCGGGTTCTGCTCGATCAGCTTCCAGAGCAGTTCGACATCGTCCTGTGCGACCTCCGCGGCGAGCAATCCGGCCTTGCCAGAATTTCCCCGAAAAATATCTGCGAAGCGCGACGAGATGACGACCCGGAATCCGTAATCCATCAATGCCCACACCGCGTGTTCGCGCGACGAGCCGGTGCCGAAATCGGGTCCGGCGACCAGAACCGAGCCGCGGTCGAACGGCGGGAGGTTGAGGATGAACGACGGATCGGTCCGCCAGCCGGCGAACAGTCCGTCCTCGAAACCCGTTCGGGTGACCCGCTTCAGGTACACCGCGGGGATGATCTGGTCGGTGTCGACATTGGACCGGCGCAGCGGAACGCCGATTCCGGTGTGGGTGTGGAAAGCCTCCATTACAGTGCGCTCCTAGCTCAGATCAGCGGGTGAGGACAGGGTTCCGCGCACCGCGGTGGCGGCGGCGACAGCGGGAGACACCAGGTGGGTGCGGCCGCCCTTGCCTTGGCGGCCTTCGAAATTCCGGTTGGATGTCGAGGCGCTGCGCTCCCCCGGAGCCAGCTGATCGGGGTTCATGCCCAGGCACATCGAACATCCGGCCTGCCGCCATTCGGCGCCGGCGGCGGTGAAAACCTCGCCCAGACCCTCGGATTCGGCCTGTGCGCGCACCGCCATCGATCCGGGCACCACCAGCATCCGCACGCCATCGGCGACCTTGCGGCCACGCAGCACGTCGGCCACCACTCGCAGATCCTCGATCCGGCCGTTGGTGCAGGACCCGACGAACACGGTGTCCACCGCGATATCCCGCATGGGCGTATTGGCCCGAAGGTCCATGTAGGCCAACGCCTTTTCGGCGGCCAGCCGGTCGCCTTCATCGAACATCTGTTCTGGGTCAGGGACATTCGCGGACAGCGGCACGCCCTGCCCGGGGTTGGTACCCCAGGTGACGAACGGGCTCAGGGTGGCCGCGTCGACGTGCACCTCGGTGTCGAATTCGGCACCCTCGTCAGTACGTAACGCCGTCCAGGCCGCCACGGCCGCGTCCCAATCCGCCCCCTGCGGCGCATGCGGACGGCCCTTGAGGAACTCGAACGTCGTCTCGTCGGGCGCCACCATGCCGGCGCGGGCGCCCGCTTCGATGCTCATGTTGCAGATCGTCATGCGGCCTTCCATCGACAGCGATTCGATGGCACTGCCGCGGTATTCGATGACGTGACCCTGACCGCCGCCCGTACCGATCTTGGCGATCACCGCGAGAATGATGTCCTTGGCACTGACACCCGGCGGCAGTTCGCCGTCGACATTGACCGCCATGGTCTTGAACGGCTTGAGCGGCAACGTCTGGGTCGCCAGCACATGCTCGACCTCGGACGTGCCGATGCCCATCGCGATCGCGCCGAAGGCACCGTGCGTCGAGGTGTGGCTGTCACCACACACCACCGTCATACCGGGCTGGGTCAGACCCAGCTGCGGTCCGATGATGTGCACGATGCCCTGCTGCGCGTCACCCATCGGGTGCAGGCGGATGCCGAATTCCGCACAGTTGCGCCGCAGCGTCTCAACCTGAGTGCGGGACACGGGATCCGCGATCGGCTTGTCGATGTCGATCGTGGGGACGTTGTGGTCCTCGGTCGCGATGGTGAGGTCGGGGCGATGGACGGGACGACCGGCCAGGCGCAGGCCGTCGAATGCCTGCGGGCTGGTGACCTCGTGCACCAGATGAAGATCTATATAGATGAGATCGGGTTCGCGGGCGGCACCTTCACCGGCACCCTCGACCACCACATGGTCCGCCCAGACCTTCTCCGCCATGGTGCGTGGCTTGTTCGTCATGACTGTGCAGTTCCTTCCGCGATACCCGGGAGGGCTGACCTACCATCCCACAATGCGAGACGTTAGTATCTCCCTGTGAGACAGGATAGCGGCATCGGCGTCCTCGACAAAGCGGTGGGTGTGCTGCATTCAGTGGCCGAGTCACCGTGTGGACTGGCCGAACTGTGCACCCGCACCGGGCTGCCCCGGGCGACCGCCCACCGACTGGCGGCAGGCCTCGAGGTCCACCGACTTCTGGCCCGCGACAACGAGGGACGGTGGCGGCTCGGCCCGGCACTGACCGAACTGGCCGGGCAGGTCAACGATCCGCTGCTGAGCGCGGCGGGCGCGGTGCTCCCCCGGCTGCGCGAGATCACCGGCGAGAGCGTGCAGCTCTACCGCCGGGAAGGCATGGCCCGGGTGTGCGTCATGGCCCTCGAACCACCGTCGGGCCTGCGCGACACCGTGCCGGTCGGCAGCCGGCTGCCCATGACCGCCGGCTCCGGTGCCAAAGTCCTGCTGGCGTACAGCGATCCCGCGACGCAGCAGGCGGTGCTGCCGACGGCGAAGTTCACCGACCGGGTACTGGCGGAGGTCCGCCGGCGCGGTTGGGCACAGAGCGCCGCCGAGCGCGAGCCCGGCGTGGCCAGCGTCTCGGCACCGGTGCGGGACAACCGCGGTGCGGTGATCGCAGCGGTGTCGGTGTCGGGGCCGATCGACCGGATGGGCCGCCGCCCCGGCGTGCGCTGGGCGAGCGATCTGCTGGCCGCGGCCGAAGCGCTCACCCGTCGTCTGTGACACCGATCAGCAAACCTTTGAATCCGCCGCATCCGGTGACGACGGCGGCGCTGATCACCTAAGTTCCTAAGAGGCCCCGGCAGCGCCGGCGGGGAGTACCGCCGTAGGAAAGTAGGTTTCATCGTGTCGCAGCCACCACAGTGGCTGGCAACCGCACGGATGCTGCGCCACCTGGGCTTCGGAACCACCGGAGCCCAGGTGGACGCTGTCGTCAAGCAGGACTGGTCGGGGTATCTCGATTGGGCGCTGAGCCTCGATCCGAACGCCGACCCGGGTGCCATCGCGACCCCGATGCCGAAATCCCCCATCCCGCAGTACCCGCCGTCGGGTGCCTCGGCCACCGAGATCGCCGCATTCGGCCAGGAACTCGTGGCGCGCATGCAGGAACTGTCGGGCTGGTGGTTGCGCCGCATGGCCGCCGTGCAGCAGCCCATCCACGAGAAGCTGACGCTGTTGTGGCACAACCACTTTGCCACCTCGGCAGAGAAGGTCAACGCGGCCCAGTTGATGGGCGAGCAGAACGAGAAGCTGCGCACCCTCAAGCTCGGTGACTTCGGCAGCCTCGCGTGGGCCATGCTCACCGACGGTGCGATGCTGCACTGGCTCGACGGTGACGTGAACACCGCCGCGGCACCCAACGAGAACCTGTCCCGGGAGTTCATGGAGCTCTTCACCATGGGACATGCCAACGGCTACACCGAGATCGACGTCAAAGAGGGCGCCAAGACCCTCACCGGGCGGCACCTGAAGCCCGACGGCGGTACCGTCATCTACGCCGAGCACCACGACGAGTCCGTCAAAACCGTGCTCGGTGTCACCGGCAACCTCACCGACACCGACTTCTGCAACATCGTCCTGCGTCAGCCCGCCTCCGCCGCGTTCGTCGCCGGAACCCTCTGGCGCCTGCTGGCTTCGGACCAGCCGGCCTCCCCCGACACCGTGAGCCGCCTGGTCGCCGCCTACGGACCCAACCGGGACCTCAAGGCGCTCACCAAGGCCGTCGTCCTCGATCCCGAATTCACCAAGGCCGCCGGCACCGTCGTCAGCACTCCGGTGGAATGGCTGATGGGGATCGTCCGGTCGCTCGCGGTTCCCCTCGACGACGAGCACGTCCTCGCCGACCTCGACCAGGTGCTCCGGGTGATGGGTCAGCGTCCCTTCTATCCACCGGATGTCGGCGGGTGGCCCCGCGGCCAACTCTGGTTGTCGACCAACAGTGCGGCAGCGCGGGTCTGGGCCGCGAACCGGCTGCTGGCGCTCAGCGACATCAGCGCCGTCGAGAAGATGGCGTCGAGCGAGCGGATCGACGGTGTGGGCTATCTGTTCGGCATCGGCGCCTGGTCGGATCGCTCGGCAGCCGCGCTCAAACCGTTGGTCTCCGATCCACACCGGCTGGTGGCAGCGGCCGTCATCACCCCCGAGTACGTGACGTCCTGAAGAGATCCCCATGCCCGAGTTCAATCGCCGCAAATTCCTGATCGCCAGCGCCGGGGCCGGCGCCGCCGGTCTGCTCGGTGGCGTCGCCGCGGTGACGCTGCCGGACCTGCTGCGCGAAGGTCAGGACCGTCCGCTGCAGACCAACCAGGGCATCCTGGTGATCGTCACGCTCTACGGCGGAAACGACGGCCTCAATACCGTTATCCCGTACGCGGACAACGCCTATCACGACGCCCGCCCCGAGCTCGCCTACAAACCCGAGGAAGTGCTGCACCTCGACCCGGCCTTCGGGCTCAATCCCGCGCTCACCGGGATGTCGAAGCTGTGGCAGTCCGACAAGCTCGCGATCGTGCGCGGTGTCGGCTACCCGAAGCCCGACCGCAGCCACTTCCGCTCCATGGACATCTGGCAGACCGCCAATCCCGTCGACGCGGTCACCAGCGGCTGGATCGGCCGCTGGCTGGACAGCACCGGCGACGACCCGATCCGGGCCGTCAACATCGGCACGGTGCTGCCGCCCCTGGCGGTCGGCCAAAAGCACGTCGCAGCATCGCTTTCCGACTTCGTGCCGGCCATCCCGCCCGATGTCGCACGCACCTTGGCCGCGCTCAGCGCCGACGATCCGAACGACACCACCGCCATGAGCCAGGTGTGCGAGTCGTACCGGTCCAACCACTCCACCAACAGCCGCTTCGCACCCGTGATCAACGGCCGGCTGCAGACCATCGGTCAGGCCGACAACCAGTTGGCCAGTGACCTGGAACTGGTGGCCCGCTGCATCCGCGCCGGGGTGCCCACGCAGGTGTACATGACGCAGCTGCTGGGCTTCGACACGCATGCCGACGAGCGCGCCCCCCAGCAGGCGTTGCTCAAGACCCTCGACGACGCCCTGACGCCGTTCTTCCACAAGCTCCAGGGCACGCCGTACGGCCGCAACGTGGTGGTGCTGATGTACTCCGAATTCGGGCGGCGGGTCGCGGCCAACGCATCACAGGGCACCGACCACGGCACGTCCGGTCCGGTGTTCATCGCGGGCACTCCGGTCAAGGGCGGGTTCTACGGCGACGAGCCGAGCCTGACCGATCTCACCGACGGCGATCTGAAGACCACCGTCGACTTCCGTGACGTTTATCACGAACTGCTCCACGGCACCCTAGGCGCCGATCCGGAGCCGTCGGTCGGGCGCGGCCGGCGGGATCTCGGATTCCTGGCCGGCGGCAGGTGAGACCCCGAGAAAGACAAAACGCCGGACCTGTTGTCAGGTCCGGCGTTCGTACGTACCCCCGATGGGATTCGAACCCACGCTACCGCCGTGAGAGGGCGGCGTCCTAGGCCGCTAGACGACGGGGGCTAGAACTTCCGGAGCGATAGCTTAGCTCAGTTGCGCTGGCTGACCTAATCGCTCCGGCAGCTGGGGTACCAGGACTCGAACCTAGAATGGCTGAACCAGAATCAGCTGTGTTGCCAATTACACCATACCCCATTTGATGCCCATCACCGCAGGTCACGGGCATCTTCGGCCTGGAAACCTCAGCGGATGTTCGCCGCTTTGCGCTTTCCGGGCCGACGAGCAGACTACCAAACAGTTGGCCCTGCCTTTAAATCGCCCGCTCACAGGCCGTTTCGGGCCGCCTGCAACCGCGCCAGACTGCGCTCACGGCCGAGCAATTCCATCGACTCGAACAGCGGCGGGCTGACCGTCGCGCCGGTGACCGCCACCCGGATGGGACCGAACGCCTTGCGGGGCTTGAGTTCCAGGCCGTCCAGCAGCGCCGCCTTGAGCGCGGCCTCGATGTTGGCGGTGTTCCACTCGCCGACGCCCGCCAAGGCGCTCAGCGTCGCGTCCAGGACCTCGGCAGCCTCGGGCTTGAGTTCCTTGGCCGCCGACTTCTCGTCGATCACGTAGGCGTCGTCGTTGAAGAACTTCACGAGGTCCCACGCGTCGCCGAGGACCACGATGCGGGTCTGGATCAACTCGGCCGCCGCGGCGAAAGCCAAGGCGTTCAACGTGGTGTCGTGGCCGTGCGCGTCGAGATACGCCTTGAGCCGTGCGGCGAAGTCCTCCGGGGCCAGCCGGCGGATGTGCTCGGCGTTGATGGCGTCGGCCTTCTTCTGGTCGAAGCGCGCCGGGTTCGAGTTGACGTCGGCCACGTCGAACGCCGCCACCATCTCGTCGAGGCTGAAGAGGTCGTTGTCGTCGGCGATGCCCCAGCCCAGCAACGCCAGGTAGTTCAGCAGGCCCTCGGGGATGAATCCGCGGTCGCGGTGCAGGAACAGGTTGGACTGCGGGTCGCGCTTGGACAGCTTCTTGTTACCGTCACCGAGAACGCTTGGCAGGTGGGCGAATTGCGGCACCGCGTCGGCGACACCGATCCGGATCAGCGCCTGGTACAGCGCGATCTGCCGCGGCGTCGACGGCAGCAGATCCTCGCCGCGCAGCACATGGGTGATCTTCATCAGCGCGTCGTCGACCGGATTGACCAAGGTGTACAACGGCTCTCCGCTCGCGCGCGTGATCGCGAAGTCCGGAACCACGCCGGCGGCGAAGGTCGTCTCGCCACGCACCAGGTCCACCCAGGAGATGTCCTCGTCGGGCATCTTGAGGCGCAGCACCGGCTTTCGGCCCTCGGCCTCGAACGCGGCCTTCTGCTCGGCGGTGAGGTCGCGGTCGTAGTTGTCGTAGCCCAGCTTGGGGTTACGGCCCGCCGCGAGGTGCCGGGCCTCGACCTCTTCGGGCGTCGAGTAGGCCTCGTAAACCTCGCCCGCGGCAAGCAGTTTCGCGATCACGTCGCGGTAGAGGTCGCCGCGCTGCGACTGCCGGTACGGCTCGTAGGGGCCGCCGACCTCGGGCCCCTCATCCCAGTTCAGCCCGAGCCAGCGCAGCGCGTCGAGGATCGCGTTGTAGCTCTCCTCGCTGTCGCGCGCAGCATCGGTGTCCTCGATCCGGAAGACGAAGTCGCCACCGGTGTGTCGCGCGTACGCCCAGTTGAAGAGGGCGGTGCGGACCAGGCCGACGTGCGGCGCGCCGGTCGGCGACGGACAGAAGCGAACCCTGACAGGTGTGTTCACGTTATTTCCCTTTACGCACAACAGGATTGGAGAGGGTGCCGATACCCTCGACGGTGATGCTGACGGTGTCGCCGTCCTCGATCGGGCCGACGCCCTCGGGGGTTCCGGTGAGGATGATGTCGCCGGGCAGCAGCGTCATGACGGCCGAGACCCATTCGATGATGGCGCCGACATCGTGCAACAGCAGCGCGGTGTTGCTGTCCTGCCGCTTCTCGCCGTTCACCTCGGTGCGGATGTCCAGATCGGCCGGGTCCACGGCGGTCTCGATCCACGGGCCGACCGGGCAGAACGTGTCGTGCCCCTTGGCCCGCATCCACTGGCCGTCCTTCTTCTGCTGATCACGTGCCGAGACATCGTTCGCGATCGTGTAGCCGAGGATGTAGTCCTTGGCCTTGGCCGCCGGGATGTCCTTGCCCGGACGTTCGATGACCACCGCCAGTTCGCCCTCGTGGTGCACGGGGTTGGCGTCGGCGGGCAGCTGGATCGGGATGTTCGGCCCGATGATCGCGGTGTTCGGCTTGAGGAAGATCACCGGATCCTCGGGCGGCTCGCTTCCCATCTCACGGGCGTGTGCCGCGTAGTTCTTGCCCATGCAGATCACCTTGCTGGCCAGGATCGGCGCCAGCAGCCGGACGTCGGCCAGCGGCCAGGAGCGCCCGGTGAAGGTGGGGTTGCGGGACAGGTACTGCTCAGCGATTTCTTTGCAGACCGCATCGGAGTTCGGGTCGCCCTCGATCACCACAAAAGCGACGCCGTCTGGACTGGCAATTCGACCTAGGCGCATCCGTCCAGCCTAGTGAGGCCCGCTGGTCAGCCCGCGAACTGGGCTTGCAGGAAGGGAGTCGAGTCGGCCATCGAGGTCAGCACGGTGCTGGAGTGGTCATCCTCGGGGTAGACGTACAGCGCCACGTCCTGGCCGTTGGCCTTGAGCTGATCGGCGAACTTCAGGGTCGACGACGGCGGTACGTCACGGTCCTTGAGGCCGACGCCGAGGAAGATCGGCCGGTCGTAGCCCGCGATGGGCGTGCCCATGAAGTCGGCCAGCGCCCGGCGCATGTCCGGTAGCGACGCCAGTGGGGCGGAGAAGAACTGTGGCGGCGTGAGGCCCGTCACCGCCGCACTCAGTGGTGCGGTGCACAGGGTCTCGGCCTGGTCCGCCGCGGTCAGACCGGCCGGCGTGAGCACACTGTTGACGTCCGGGCGCAGCTCCCGGAAGCCGGCGAGGATGTAGGCCGTGTAGGCCGACGCGATGGGACCCAACCCGGGCGGCAGCACCATGTCGGGGCCTGCCGTGATGATGACGTCGTCGATGTTCGCCGGGGTGCCGGTCGCCACGACACCGCGGTAGTCCAGGCCGCTCCCCTTGCTGAATTCGGTGGCCCACCGTGCGCTCGCGACCGCCGCCGCGCCGCCCTGGGACTGACCGACCAGAGCCCACTTCGGCGACAGCGGCAGGTTCATGTGATGCGCGGCGATCACCGAATCGATGATGGCGTGCGCGGTGGCGACGCTGTTGAGGTAGCTCATCAGACCCGGGGTGCCCAGACCCGTGTAGTCGGATCCGACGACGACGTAACCCTCATTCAGCCAGTGGCTCAGATACTCGTTGTCGCGTGCGCTGCGTGGCTGCGCCGAGGGCGTGCAGTCGTCACCCAGGCCGACGGTGCCGTGCGCCCAGGCGATGACGGGCCAGCCGCCCGGCGGGGCCTCGCCGGGCGGCACGAACACCACGCCGGTACTGACCGCCGGTGAATTGTGTTGGTCGGTGGTCGAATACAGGATTCGGTAGGCGCGGGCCGCACCGGCGACCGACAGCTCGGGGTTCAGCGGGACGGTCCGGATGAGCCCACCCGGCGGCGATACCCGGTCCGCGAACGCCCGGGCGTCCAGGCCCGACCAGTTCGGCGCAGCTGCCGATGCCGTCGGTATCGGTGCCGCCACCAGCATCAGGCCGGCCACGAAGGCCCCCGTCAAACGTGAGAAGTACGCGCGCTGAGCCATGTTGCCGACCCTAGTTGTTCTCATATATTGAGAAATGGATTCATATCTTGAGAAGCCTGGTGGCACCATGAAGCCATGGTCACCAACGTCTCAGCCGTCCGCCGCTGGTCGATGCTGGTGATCGCGCTCGGCTCGACGATGTGCGCCAACGTCTTCATCAACGGCGCCGCCTTTCTGATCCCGACGCTGCACGGCGAGCGCGGCCTCGACCTGTCGCGTGCCGGTCTGGTCTCCGCCATGCCGAGCTTCGGCATGGTCCTGACGCTCATCGCGTGGGGCTGGGTGGTCGACCGGGTCGGCGAACGGTTCGTGCTGACCGTCGGGTCGTTGCTGACCTCGGCGGCGGCGTTCGCGGCGGCGTGGGCCGACTCGTTGGTGGCGGTCGGAGCCTTCCTGTTGTTGGGCGGCATGGCGGCCGCGAGTTCCAATTCCGCGAGCGGCCGGCTGGTGGTCGGCTGGTTCCCGCCCGAGCAACGCGGGCTCGTGATGGGCATCCGCCAGACGGCGCAGCCACTCGGAGTTGGGCTGGGCGCCTTGGTGATTCCGCGCCTGGCCGAGTCGTCAGGGGTATCGGCCGCGCTGTTGTTCCCCGCGATCGCCTGTCTGGTCGCCGCCGTGGTGACCGTCATCGGCGTCATCGATCCGCCCCGGCCGCCCCGATCCTCCGCCCCCGCAACCGATCTGGCCAATCCCTACCGCGGGTCGTCGGTACTGGCGCGCATCCATGCCGTGTCGGTGTTGCTGGTCGCGCCGCAGTGCCTGGTGTGGACCTTCTCGCTGGTGTGGCTGATGACAGCGCACGGCTGGTCGGCCGGCGCGGCGGGCGCGATGGTGACGGTGGCCCAATTGTGCGGTGCCGCAGGGCGAATCGGCGCCGGCCGGTGGTCGGATGTGATGGGCTCGCGGCTGCATCCGGTACGCGTGATCGCGGTTGCCGCCGGGGTCTCCATGGGACTGCTGGCGTTGACCGACTACCTGCACTGGCCGGTGGCCGTGTTCCTGATGGTGGTGGCGTCGGTGGTCACCGTGACCGATAACGGACTGTCGTTCACCGCAATTGCCGAAATCGCAGGGCCGTTCTGGAGTGGCCGGGCGCTGGGTGTGCAGAACACGACGCAATTGCTGACGGCAGGCATCGTGCCGCCGGTGTTCGGCGCCCTGATCGGAGCCTTCGGGTTCCCGGCCGCGTTCGCGGTGTGCGCGCTGTTCCCGGTGCTGGCCGTGCCGTTGGTCCCGGTGGCCGCAGACCCGTTGCGCGCCAACCCTGTTTCCGACCCCGTGCCGCATTGATCGTGCGCCTGCGCCGTGCGACACTCGCAAGTCTTCAGCGCTGACGCACAGTCGATCGCAGCGCGCGTCGACTCCAGTCACAGCCGTCACTCCAGCCGCGGCCCTCCTACCTGATACCGATCTCTCACCTGAATGATCGAATGGCGGCGCGCAGCCGTCAGCAAGTCCGCCGCACCGAGCGCGACCTCGCCGTAAAGAAGTTGTGGGTCAACTCCGTTCGCGCGTAGCAACGGATCGGCGCGTTGCGAAACGCTGCCCTTGATCCCGAACCATTCGAGGAGTTCAGCCACCTGCGGCGTGCCGAATCGGCCGATGGAGTGGTTGGCTCGGCAGATCACCCAGGCCACGGCGGCCGCTCCGCGTTCCAACGATGCCTTACGACGGAAGATCGCTGGATCGGCCACCGCAGCACGGCCCAGGAAGCGACGCATCGCCGTCCGGTGCTCGACATCGAAGAGCTCGTCCGCGCAGCGGTCGCACAGGGCCAGCACCTTCTCGACGGCGGGCCGGATGTCGTCGGCTATGCCCGCCCAGTCAAACGACTCATCATCCAATGGCTCGTCGGTCAGATTCTGCAACTGGAAATGGCCGCCGACCATCGCGTCCAAGCGCTCGAGCATGATCTCAGCGAGGCTTGGGTCGTCATCGTCGAATCCGCCGAAGCCCTCCCCCAGCAACCGGGCGGCCAGCGCCGCCGCACCCTGCGGACGATCCGTCCGGATCATCCGCTGAAATTCGCCTTCCCATCTACCGACGGACGTCAAGGTCTCGGCCGTGAGGGTGGCGCTGATGCCTTGGCCGAGATGGCAGTAGGCGATGAATGAGCGCAACACGTTCGGTAGCTGTGCGAGATACCCCGTGTCCGCCACTATCTTTCGCGGAGCCCAGTCCACGAGGAGGATTTCAACGTTGACGGGGCTCCAGCGGTAGGGATCACCGGGTCCCCATTCGGTCGCGAACCACAAGATCGAGTCCAGCAGACCACGCGCATCGGCGGTGTCCATGGCGTCACCGAACCGCGAGGCGAAGAAATCGTCGGCGATTGCCGTTCTCTCCTCGTCGGTCCATTCATGACGTTCCGGCACCGCGCCTCCGGCCGGCTGCATACGCACCAGCCACTCCACGAGAGGCCGGCACATGGGCCAGGACTCCGACTCCAACGGCGGGAACAATCGGGATCCGTAATCGATCGCCTTCTCGACTATCGCCCGCGCCTCAGCCGGGTCGAACGGTGTCAGTGACTGCCCGTCTTCGATCGACGGTTGTAGCCGCTCCAGCACGACTGAAATCGGTTCCGGAATGACGAATGCGTCTTTGACCACCGTGCCCATGTTGTGGTCGACATAAACCAGCGCCGTCAGCTGCCGGCCGTCGGGCAGCGTCGCGCCGAAAAAGTAGTCGTCACCGTCGCCAAGAACGTGCGTCAGGAACCACACTTCCGGGTCGGCACGGGTATTCGCCAGGGCGCCAAGCCAATTCGGCAACGGTTGGCGGCGCGCGGCCAATTCGCGATCGATACGCGCCGCCATCGCCTGGTCCGGCACCAGCTCGCGGACGACGGACAACGCGGCCGTGGTCTGCGCGAACGAGGTACCGATAAACGACTCGATCAGGGCGTCGAGACTGGGGCCATCGTCATCGCGGGCCCAGGGATTGCGAGAGCGCGGATCGGTGGCAGTGATCAGCCCACTCACGAGTTCGAGCAATGCCAGAGGCTGGTCGGAGCGCAACGCAGTACGCAGCGCCTGGAACAGCGGCTGATCCTCGGGTCTGACCGAAGGCGGAGGCGGCACCGACCGAAGGTGACGCTTGGGTTGCTTGCCACGGGCAGACTTTGACATACCGGTCAGCGTAGGGTGTCGCTGATGGACGGAGGGTGAGCGAACCGCTCCTCACCTACGGATTCGTGTCGGACCGGGCGCGAAACCACGACAATTCAAGTGAAGTACCTGAGGTCAAAATCTCTTTGTGACTTCACTTTGTCCGGCCACTTCGACCAATTCTCGCAAGAAGGTGTCCGGAAGGGGACACCGCGTGGAATAGGCTGGGTCAGGCACCAACTCGGCGAAAGTGGAACAGCATCGTATGCCCGCGCATCTCGAATCCGACGAATGGGACGACGACCACAGCGATCTCGATGCTCTTGGCTATGCCTCCGACTCCGTCGAATCGGACACCGACGGCACCGACCTCGATGCCGTCGCCGCGACTCCCCCGGACGACGATGACGCGGTCATACCCGTGTCATCCGCCAGCAACCCGGCCGACACCATCACCGTCACCGCGTATCTCACCGGCGTCATCGCGCGCGTCGACCTCGACAGCAGCGTCACGGCGCTGACGGAATCCCAACTCTCCCAGCAGATTCAGGCGGTGGCAGAGGTGGCGGTGAAGCGTGCTTCCGCGGTCATGCACATCGCGATGGTCAAGGTCCTCATGGACGACGGCATGGACTTTCCGCAGGCGCGGGACTTCGCCGAGAACATGCTGCCGTTCACCACGCCCGCCCAGGCCGACGCTGCTGCCGTCGAACTCGTCGCCCGCTTCGCAGACGGCGATCTCGACCATGCCTGACGCCGGCACGACGAAAACCCCGAAGCGGGGACTCCAAAAGTCCGTACTCGTTGGCGCCGTTGTCGTCTGCTTGATCTGGGCAGGCGCCAGTGCATGGTCAGGCCGCTATGTGACCGCAGCTGTGGCATTGGGCCTGGCGGCATGGTGGTTCAACGCGCTTCGAGCCCCGTTCGCCATGACCACCGCGGCCCCGGAATGCAGTTACGACGCGAACGGCACCACGTTGCATCCCGACCAGCGCCTGGAGCGGGTGGGACGGATGACGTACGTCCTCGGCATCCCGGCGTGCGCGGCGATGGGATTCCTGGGGATCTACGACATGGTGCATCAGGGTATTTCACCGCTTCACCCATCAGCCGGCGACAATCCGGTCGAGGTCATCGGGCGCCTGTACAAGCTCGCCTTCGGGGTGTGCGCATTCGTCTTGATTCCCTTCTGGCTTAGCCAGCGCAAGAACGGGATGGGCTGGATCCGCCTGAACTCTGACGGATACCAGTTTCTGGACGGCCTGAAGACGGGTAGCGGGCGCTGGAGCGACCTCGAGGCGGTGACCGACCAATTAGACGGTGTGGAGGGACGCTTCACTCCGCTGGTGTTCCGGTCGGCCGACGGCAGCATTGCCTCAATCGAGTCCTCGGCAATGTACGCCGGGCCCGACGGCCGTCCGCTGTACGAACTGGTGCGGTACTACTGGCAGCATCCCGAATCTCGGGGCGAACTCACCAACGGGCAAGCGCTCGAACGATTTACCCGATATCGCGATGACGCCGCACCATCGAAGGGGGTACGCTGATGGGGACGATGGTCGACCTCTACAACTCTGCGAATTACTGGTACAGCGGCTACCAGCACGTCACCGGAATGGGCGAGAGTCCAGGTTGGGCGGCGGGTGGCATCGCCGCGGATTTCGTCGGATTCATGCAGCCCATCGGCCACGCAGCGGCAAGCGCCCTCGGGGCCACGAGAGCGGCGGCGGCACTCGAGACGCCCATCATTGAAGCCGCCCTGACCTCGATGAACGTCATGAACAATCTGTGTGGCTTCGGCGGCCCGGACAAGGGCGAGCAGTTTGCACAGGGAGCAGACGCCTTCAATGCCGTGAAAGACGAATTGGGATCGTGCCGCCCGCCGGACAGTTGGCAGGGCAGCAGCTCCGAAGCCTACGAGGATCGCAACACCGAGCATCAGCAGCGGGCAGAGTCCTTGGCAGAGGTCGACCGCACGATTCACGACGTCCTGAACAAAGAGGCCGAGCAGGTGGAATCGACCCGGACCAACATCGATCACAACCAAACCATCCT
Organism: Mycobacterium sp. SMC-17; assembly: GCF_045310915.1. Taxonomy (NCBI): domain Bacteria; kingdom Bacillati; phylum Actinomycetota; class Actinomycetes; order Mycobacteriales; family Mycobacteriaceae; genus Mycobacterium; species Mycobacterium sp. SMC-17. The sequence goes on from NZ_JBJIAK010000002.1 coordinate 202,963, forward strand.
CACCGCCTTCATCCCGCCTGCGGTCGCCGCCATGGCCGTGGAACTGCCACCGGGCGCCGGCATAGCGCTGTCCATGTCGATCCAGACCGCCGGTGTCGCCGCGACTCTGCCGTTCTGCATGGAAGCCTTCGCCCAACTCGGCAGCGACGCCGCGCACAACGCCACACTCATTCGCCGTGCCGGGGCGTCGTACGACCAGATCGCATCGGCGGCGCAGGCCGCCACCCAGGCAGGGAGCTGATCATGAGTGGTGAATTGAAGGTCACACCAACAGATTTGACCGAGCTGTCCGGCAGGCACCAAGGAGTCGCCGAGCATCTGGGCACCGCGGGCGCCGTCACCGAGGGCGCCACCGGGAGCGTCGTGCTGACCCACGGGCTGGTGTGCAGTCTCACCTCGGCCGCTCTGGGCTCCGCGCAGTCATCGCGCGACGCAGCGGTTCGGGCGATGCAAGCCGCCTCGAACAGCCTGGCCGGCCGGCTCGACACTGCCGCGAGTAAATACACCGCGACCGACGCTCACGAAGGCTCGGTATTGGACCAGGAGATGCCGCCTCGCTGAGAAGGTGTTGCTTTGGTGTTCGACGTCCGCTGTCTCGGACGGATGCCGCCGCCCCTACGCCGAGCGTGGTACCTGATGAGCCGACACGCGAACGCACACCTCGGCGACTCGCACGCTCGGCGTAGTCGCCAGTCTCAGCTAAGACCAGATCTGGATGGCCCGCGATCTATCGCAGCTCACGAGGCCGCAATGAACACCTCGTCGTTGTGCCACTCCAAAAACTCTCTCGCCGGACGATCTGCTCGACGGTCGGGGAGATTGATGCGTTGGCCCTCCCGCTGATAGAACCAGTCACCGTTGCCGAAGCGCTCACGCAGCGCGGGGCTGACCCGTAATCGGTGCTTGGGGTCGACCGCAATGAAGCCACGGTCAAACAGCGTGTGAACGTCCGAGCGCAGCAGCAAGCCGTTGTCGATGCGATGGTCACCACCCGCCGCGACCGGAAATATGTGCGCCGCTTCGAGAACCGGTCGCACTTTGTCGCCGGTGATCGCACAGTGGTGGTTGTAGGTTTCGGCGACAACCGCCTTGAAGGCCTGCTGACCGATGCGCGGGACCGCGAGGACCGGCGCGCCGCGCGTCATCTCCGACAGCAACGGAACGTGGGCGTCGGCGAGGAGTTGATACTGCAGCAACGCTTCGACGACCGAGTGCCCTGGCCCGATCGACTCGAGGTCGTAAGCTCGCCCACGAACGAGGTTGAGCGCGAAGTCGTCTGGGGCAGGCAGAGTCTCACCCTCATCGAACAACACCACGTTGTTCAGGTAGACGCATCCGATCAGGGGGTCCTCGAACCGGCCAAGCGGATGGTTCCGATACTGCTCGATGCTCGCTCGCAACTGCTCAAACGAATCAACCCCGTTCGCGGCGCCGAGCAAGTCCCACGCTTCTCCGACGGTTGAACGCGCGAAGCCGGAGAACATGCCCACCCCGACAATGCGGTTACTCAGCGCAGGATATTTGCGGTCAACGTGTGTCTTGAAGACAAACGCCTGACCTCGCGCAATAGCACCAAACCCCTGACCCGCGCTCGGCAGCCAGAAGTTGACTTCGTCATGCTCCGGACCGCTGGCGAGCAGACGGCGATACCAGTCAAGGTCAGTGACGCCGACGTACGCGTTCATTCGAAGATCGCCGTCACCAACTCGGGTACAGACACTCCTAATACGTCGCTCAACGCGACGAGTGTCGACAGCCGCGGGTTCGCCGGCCTCTTGGTCCTGCGGTTGCTCAGACCGTTCTCCAGCAGTTGGTAGTGGTTGCGGCTCATGCCCGCAGCTTCAGCCACCACTTCCTGAGTGAGCCCACGCGCTTCGCGCAGATTGCTTAGTCGTCGCCCGAGAGCCTGCGCCAGAGCTCGTTCGATCTCGGACTGCGGCACCCCTGCAATCTGCCGAGGCACCAATTCGCCGTCGACCATCTATACATGGCTTATGATCCGGATTGGTGGATGTCGCCGTCTATAGATGGCTAGAGCGAAGGGGGCAGGTGATCAGTTACATCACCGGCACCTTGTTCAGCCCGCTCCGCGATTCGCCCGTACTCCCCGCCGAGCAGCCATGAAAGACGGTCGCTGGGTCACGATCGCTGACTCGCAGTTCGCACACGAAAAGGAAGGCCTCGACGCCGTCAAGCGGGTGCTTCCCGACGCGCCGCCGTTCCGGGCCTGGGCCAACTTCGAATTCCGCGACAATCGCGGCCGCTGGCACGAGGTCGACCTACTGGTCCTGGCCCGCGACACCCTCTATCTGATCGAGCTCAAGCACTACCGCGGCATCCTGCGCGGCAACGACCACGTCTGGATGCGTGACGGGCATCGCGCCGAGGACTCACCGCTCCTGCTGGCTCGTCGCAAGGCCCAGTACTTCGCCTCACTGCTCAAAGACGCTATGCGCCAACGCGGTGGGCCGGAGGCCGCAAGAAAGATCCCGTTCGTCCAGGAATTGGTGTTCCTGCACCACGAGCAGTTCGTCTGCGATCTGCCCTCAAGTTCCCGGATCAATCTCTACGGCTTGGACGGTCACACCCGAACCACCGGACTGCCGGGCATCTCCGAGCGGCTGATGGCTCCAGCCCGCCGCGAACCGATCTCTGAGCATGACAGCAAGCTCATCGCCGGCCTCATGAAAGCCATCGGACTGGCACCCCGGCGCCAACGCGAAGTCGGCTCCTGGATCATCGACGATCAGCCACTCGGTGATGGCGACGGTTGGCAGGACTGGCCGGCGTTTCATCACGTCAACACCGAAGACCACGCGCGAATCCGGTTCTACACCACGGCCCCTGGCGCGACGGCAGCCGATGTGCACGCACACAAACAGGCCGTCACTCACGAGTACAACCTGCTGTCTCGGCTCACCTACGACGGTCTCCAGGCACCCAAGGACCTGGTCAACGAGCCGGAGCTGGGTATCGGTCTGGTGTTCGGGCAGCCGAAAGCCGATACCCCGCTCGACCTTTGGCTGGCCGACCACAAAGACACGGTCACGCTGGCCGAGCAGTTGGACCTGATCGCCAAGATCGCCGACATCGTGCACTACGCCCACCGCAACCGGGTAGTGCATCGCACACTGAACCCGCGCGCCATCGCGATCCGCGAGCGTGGCAAGACACTGCTGCCCCAGGTCACCGACTGGGACAGCGCCGGCGTGCTGCCAGCCAACCCCGATACAGAGGTCAGCCGGCTGTCGTCGGGGTCGCTGAGCCTGATGGCCGGCACGCCCAGCGACACTGCACGGTTGTTCGCCGCACCCGAAGGCCAGCGGCCCACTGATCCCGCCCGCATCGATGTGTTCGGCCTTGGCGCCCTTGCTTTTTACATCCTCACCGGCGGAACCGCGCCCGCCACCGAACGGGGCGAACTGCTCGACCGGCTGCGGCGTGACCGCGGGCTGGACCTGGCGGCCGAGCTGCCGCAAGTGCGGACTCCGTTGCGGCAGTTGGTTCTTGATGCCACGCATCCGAGCCCAGCCGAACGCACCGCCGATGTCGCCGATTTCGTAGCTCAACTCGCCGCGCTCAATGAGAAACTGTTCGAGAAATCCACCGGCACCGACCCGTTGGAAGCTTCCCCGGGCGCCGAATTGGCCGACGGACGATTCCTCTACAAGCGGCGCCTCGGCGCGGGGTCGACGGCGGTAGGCATCCTGGTCGAAGACCGTCAGGCCGGCGAGGCCGAGCGAGTGTTGAAGGTAGCCAGGGACTCTGAGGCTGCTGAACGACTTGCCGCCGAAGCCCAGATTCTCGGCCGGTTGGACAACAACGAACGGATCGTCACGCTCCACGCGATGGTGCCGGTTGGTCCGCGCATGGCGCTGGTGCTACAGAACGCCGGACGCACCACGCTGGCCGAGGAACTGACCGGCGGCCGCCGGTTGTCCATCGACGTGCAACAGCGCTGGGGTACTGACCTGCTGACCGCGCTGGTGACCCTGGAACGCAAAGGCATCACCCACCGCGACATCAAACCGTCGAATCTGGGTGTTTACCAGTCAAGTTCACGCGCCAACACGCATCTGGTGATGTTCGACTTCTCGATGGCCGGCGTCGATCCCCGCAACGTCGAGGCTGGCACTCCCCCATACTTGGATCCGTTCCTGGGCACCGGAACTCGCCGCCAGTACGACTCGGCCGCCGAACGTTACGGCGCCGCAGTGGTGCTGTTCGAGATGGCGACCGGCACGACGCCTCAGTACGGACCGGACCGCAACGCCAACCCAGTCACGGTCGACGACGACATCACGATCAATGCCGCGATGTTCGAGCCCACGTTGGCAGCGGCAATGGTCAGCTTCTTCACCTCGACGTTGTCCCGCGACGTTGAACGCCGTCCCGACACTGCCGAGGACATGCTGCGGGCCTGGCAGCAGGTTTTCGACGTCTCGCACACCGACACCGCGAGTGGTGACGAGGCGGCCGAAAAAGCTGATGCCACAACCACACTCACGGCAGCCGGCCTGAGTCCTCGCGCAGTATCGGCACTGGTGCCCGTCCAGGTCACCACCGTCGGTGAGCTGCTGGCGTTGGATTCGACGGCGCTGAATCGGTTGGTCGCGCGTGAGGCCAAAGACACCAGCAAGGAGATCAAGGACCGCTACCAGGCGTGGACCAAGCGGTTGGGCAGGCAGAAGCAGACACCGAAGACCACGCTGATGGGTCTGGACGAGGCGGTGTCTCGGCTCATGTCGGCCGTCTCCGGCCAGCGGGCGTCGACCCGCAAGGATGCGGCTGCGTTGATCCTCGGTGTCACGCCCGGCCTGGATGCATTCGCAAGTAGCACCGAGCTCGCGGAGAAGCTGGGCAAAGCCACTCAACGTGGACCGCAGTTGCTCAGAGAGCTGCAGGGTGATTGGGGTAGTAACCCAGCGACGCGCGAGCTGCTGGATGCGGTCATCGACATCGCGCGACGTGTGATCAACGACTACGGCGGCGTGGCAGCGATCAGCACCCTGACCGCTGAGATCCGGGCGCGGCTCCCCCAGACCGATATCGGTGCCGGCGACACCGCGGCACATACGTTGGCCGAACGGGCGGCCGGTGGGCTACTTCGAGTCGCGCTGGACCGCCTCAGCGAACACGAGCTACTCGACGGCGATAAGCAGCTGCTGCGTCGCCGTCACGGTCGACGACTGGCCCTGCTGGCCGAGGACGAAAGGCTGCTTGCTGCAGCTGATTCCGCGGCCAAGCGAGCGAACGACTTGGTATCGGCTGACGTCGATGCCGTTATTCCGCCACACACCGCTGCCCGGGAGTTGCGTACGGCATTCCAGGCCGGTTTCGACTCGGCATCTGATGGGAAAGCCACCGCGCCGGTACCCAGCGATGGACGGTTGATCCGGCTGGCTGCGTCGATCGGCCACAACACCGCGGTGTCGGGTCGCGGCGAGCTGCACAACGCGAATATGTCACCTTCCGCAGCGGTGCAGGTGGCGTTGACTGGTCTGGCGCAGAGCGAATCACTATCGGCGTCGCAGATCCGTAGCCGAGTGACCGCACGCTTCCCCGATCTGGACAAGGTTCCGACCCGGCCACATCTGGACGCCGTACTCGACCGCACCGATCTGAAACTCAAGTGGGACAACGACCGTCAGGTCTACTTCTTCCCCGACGCGCAGCCGGCCAGTGCCACCACCATGCACACCCGCGCACCCACCGATCTGCCGGCGGCTACCCATTCCACCGAAGCGGTCGATGGTGCACCGAACAACCTCGCGACGTTGAACCGCTCGATCGATGAGTGCGGTTTCGTCGCGATCGGGGTGCACGTACCGCCTGACCGTCCCGGCGAGCATGAGCGTGTTGCCCAACTGCTGGCCGAAGCCCACGGCGGCCGGGTGGTCGATGTGACGACTCGATTGATCGCGTCGATGCGAACTCTGGCTGAGCAACAAGGTGTTTCGTGGGATCTGATCCGCGGGGCCGATGCGGCTGAGGCCGGCACTGTCGATGCCCGCGGGTTGCGCGCGGTGATCGACCGCGTGGTGCCGCTGCTGCGGGACGAACTGCAAGCGGCTGTGTTCGACGGCGAAACCAGCCGCGCACCACTGATTCTCACCGAGGTGTCGCCGCTGGCCCGGTACGGACACCTCGACGTGCTGGCCAAACTCAGCGACCTGGCCGCGCCGCGGCGCCGACCGGTGTGGGTGGTCCTACCGCAGCTACGCGGGCAGACCGGGGCACTGGTGGACCGAAAGCCCATCCAACTGGGCTCTCCCGGTGGGCAATTCGTGTTGTGGCGGGGTGTGCCTGCCGGTTTCGATGAAGGAGTCAGGTAAATGGGTTGGGCACCAGCAGATTTGGTGGCGGCGCTGCGTAAGCAGGTGCTCATGCTGGAGGCCGACTTCAAAGTGCGCGTCGACGGCGATGACCCGCACCTGCGTGAGGACGGCGTGTACGAGGCGTGGAAACGCGACTACGACATCGCATTCGCCGCGAAACGCACCGCGTGGACCTGGCTGGAATGGCGCAATGACCGCATCACCCAGGCCGCAGTCGGCTGGGTACTGCTGACGGCGTTCGCTCGCTACTGCGAGGACAACGCCTTGGTTAGCCCACGCTGGATCGGCGGGGCGGATGCCGACCAGCGTGCCCATGCGCTCGACGCACGGCGAGCCTACTTCCAGGAGAACCCAGAGCACACCGACCGCGACTGGCTCCGCCAGATCATCGAGCACTTCGGCAAGTTCGACGCCACCATGGCCCTGGTCGACAAGTACGCGCCGCTGCATCTGGTTGCGCCGTCCGGTGACGCCGCACGCGCGTTGCTTGAATTCTGGTGGCAGCTAACCGATAACGGTGAGCCTGTCTATCTATTCATCGGTGAAGACACCCGATTCCTAGGCGACGTGTACCAGGACCTGTCCGAGTACGCGAAGAAAACCTACGCGCTGCTACAGACCCCCGAGTTCGTCGAAGAGTTCATCCTCGACCAGACCATGGAGCCGGCGCTGGCCGACCGGCCACTCGAAGGCTTCACGGTCATCGACCCGACGTGCGGGTCCGGCCACTTTCTGCTCGGCGCTTTCCATCGCCTGCATGAGCGGTGGCAGCGGGAGGCGCCCGGGCTCGGCGCACGCGAGTTGGTTAAGAACGCGCTCAACGGCGTGTACGGCGTCGACATCAATCCGTTCGCGGTGGCGATCGCGCGGTTCCGCTTACTTGTCGCAGCCATGCGGGCCGCCGGCGACAAGACCATCGAGCTGGACATTGATTACCGGCCGCACCTGACGGCTGGCGACAGCTTGCTGTGGGGTGCACCTCAACATTCGTTGCCCGAGGACTTGCTGGCGCGGGATACATCAAAGGCGTATCCCACTGAGGACGAAGACGCACTGGAAAAAATCCTGCAGCGAGGACATGACGTTGTGGTGGGCAATCCTCCGTACATCATCCCGAATGATCCAGCGCTCAACACCATGTATCGCGAGCGGTACAAGACAACCCATCGCCAATACGCGCTCTCGGTTCCATTCATGGAACTGTTCTTCCACCTCGCCTATGGTGTCTCGGGCCGCCGACCGGCAGGTTGGACGGGACAGATCACCTCAAATTCGTTCATGAAGCGCGGGTTCGGATCCAAGTTGGTCGAAGAGTTCATTCCGACGGTGGACCTACAATTCGTAATTGATTCTGAGGGTGCGTGGATTCCTGGACACAACATGGATGGAACGCCGACTACCATCCTCTTCGGACGCAATCGCCCGCCAGTTGCACCGACTGTTCGGGCGGTGCTCAGCAAGGGCATCCGGGAGACTTCGGCCGACGCCGCTGAGCGCGGACACGGACCGTACTGGTCTTCAATCGTCGAACACGTCGGCACTGCCGGCTACGAAGACGAACACATCAATGTCGAAGACATTCCACGCGATACATTAAAAGCACATCCATGGACACTCGCGGGCGGTGGAGCTGTCGATCTGAAACGTAAGATCGAATCGGCATGCTCGCGTCGCCTCTCTGAATCCATCTCTCCTCCAATCGGCCGCGCAATCCGTGCAGGTTCGGATGAGGCGTTCATACGTCCCGCATCTCACACACGTTGGCGTGGCGATTCATATTGCCGTCCTGTGTTGCTCGGCGAGGAAATACGGGACTGGTCTGAAAACTGCGAGAAACTCATCTTGTACCCGTACGTATTTGGCGCCAACAAAGTGCGCTCGGATTTTCCTCCAGACGAGCTTTGGCATCTGCGAACACAACTCCGACAACGCAAGACATTCCAGGGTGTAATGGAGGATGCTGGCCTCAAATGGTGGGAATATATGCAACACACCGCTAGTGCCTATTTCACCGAACTATCCATTGCTTTCAGCAATGTGAGCAGTCATAATCACTACACATTGGACCGCGGCGGACGCGTATTCACGTCTCACGCCCCGGTGATCAAACTCAGCGAGGACGCATCCGTGCAGGATCACCTGCGACTGCTGGGAGTCCTAAATTCATCTGTGGCGTGCTTCTGGCTAAAGCAGAGCAGCCAGCCAAGGGGCGGCGCAGCGGAGCATACATGGTCACGAACTTATGAGTTCACCGGTACCACGCTCCAAGCATTCCCGTTGCCGGCAAGTCTCCCCGGCGAACTCCCAAAGATTCTGGACCGCATTGCACACGACCTTCGTCAGCAGTTTCCGACTGAACTCGCCAACCGCCAAGCACCCACCGCCAGTGCCCTCGAAGCCGCAAGAACCGAGTCAAACCGAATGCGCAACTTGATGATTGCCAACCAGGAAGAACTCGACTGGGACTACTACCGCATCTACGGCCTGATCGACGACGACCTCACGTACCCGGGCGACTTGCCGGGTATCGCCCTCGGCGAGCGCACATTCGAGATCGCCCTGGCCCGCCGTATGAAGGACGGCGAGCAGACCGCCTGGTTCGATCGGCACGGCTCCACCCCCATCACCGAAATCCCCGAACACTTGCCTGCCGATTATCGAGAGCTGTTGCAGCGCAGGCTCGATGCCATCGAGTCGAACCCCCACATCCGCCTGCTGGAAAAGCCGGAATACAAGCGGCGCTGGGCATCTGAGCCTTGGGACAAGCAGGTCGAATCCGCATTACGAGGCTGGCTGCTCGACCGGGTCGAGGACAAGGCACTGTGGTTCGATCGCGATGGCCGGCCCACCCCGCAGTCGGTGGCACAGCTCGCCGACGTCCTCGACCGCAATGAGGAATTCCGGAATGTTCTGCGGTTGTGGGCCGGCGACCCCAACATCGCCACGGGTGCCGCGCTCGCGAAACTGCTTGCCGATGAATCAGTTCCGTTCCTCGCGGCCTACCGCTACAAGCCGTCTGGACTCGACAAGCGGGCCGCATGGGAAGACACCTGGGCACTGCAGCGTCGAGAGGACGCCGGCGAGAAACTCGCCAATCCCATCGCCGTACCACCGAAGTACAAGCCCGCCGACTTCGCCAAACCGTCGTACTGGTCGCACCGCGGCAAGCTCGACGTGCCCAAGGAGCGGTTCATCAGCTACCCCAATGCCGGGCGTGATACCGATTCCACCGAACTGCTGGGCTGGGCCGGCTGGGATCATGCCGACCAGGCGCTCTCTCTGGCCTCGCTGATCAGTCAGCGGATCGAAGATGGTTGGGACACTGCGAAACTCACGCCGCTGCTGGCCGGGCTTCATGAGCTCCAACCGTGGGTTCGGCAGTGGCACAACGAAATCGACCCCGAGTACGGCGAATCGGTATCCGACACCATCGACGATGAGCTGACCACCCGGCTCACCGAGCACCACCTGACCGTGACCGATCTGACGTCGTGGCGACCTGCGGCCCAGCCCCGACGAGGACGGTCGGCACGATGAACCTCAAACTACCGTCGGGCATTCTAAAGCCCCGGAAACGTGATGATCAGCGGTCCTCCGGGGCAGTTCGATCCCCACTATACCCGCACCACGCATCCGTTTCTCGTCCGACGGTCCCATTGCGGTCGATCGGATCGTCGGCGACTCAGCACAAGCAACAGATCCACCGTCAGGACATCACTGAGCCCCGGCGACATATCCGAAAGGTACAGGTCCACCGGGGCTTTTCACCGCTAACTCTACAACCCGGAAAGGCGCCAGAACTGTGCGTCAATCGGGTCCGTCGATCCCACACGATTGGGAGCCCGTCAGCCCACGGTTCCTGTCGGTGGGCCCGGATACCGTCGCGTGATGGTCACCAAGAAATGTGGAAGCCCCGGCAACGTGGCAATCAGCGGTCGTCCGGGGCTGTTCAAAGCCAGCATACACGTCGGGACCGTCTGAGGGAAAGAGCGATGACAAGCTCCGCGCCCATTCTCTCCGACCGAGATGGCGAGTGGGTCGACGAATGGCTCAGCGCCGCCCGCCTCACTACCTATCTGACCGCCGCCGCGGGATCACGCCGCAACGCATTGGCACTCTACGAATGGAACATCGCGGCTGCATGCGCCATCCAGCAGGACCTGTGTCACCTGGAGGTCGGACTGCGCAATGCCTACGATGCCGCGATTCGGGCACATTGGACCGGCCCCGCGGACTGGACCAGCCAACCTCTAGCTATGTTCCCTACAACGCCAAGCACGCGGGGGCGCGGAGGGAGCATCAACCCGAAGGAAGTCGTCGACGTCAACACCAGACCGCGGACTCTGTTGCTCAAAGCCCGCCAGGACGCCGGCGGTGTCGCAGCACCGCCGGGCAAAGTGATTGCCGAGCTGAGCCTCGGATTCTGGCGTTACCTGTCGGTCAAGCGTCACGATCAGACCCTCTGGGTGCCCTATCTCCATCACGCGTTCCCACCCGGGACAGACCGTGCGCGTGACGTCGACGCGCGTATCCATCGTCTGCACACCCTCCGCAACCGGGTCGCCCACCACGAGCCGCTCCTCCGAGTGAACTTACCGGGGCGGCTGGCAGATATCACCGACCTCGCAACCCTGATCAATCCCGATCTAGCCGCCTACATCACCGCGACCACTCGTATCCCCCAGGCCATCGCCGAACGCCCGTGAGAGATTGAGACACCTTTGAGCACCCTTCTACGTGATGTCATCGACATCCCCGAACGCGTCGGCAGCGACGATTACGTACTGCGCCTCACCGACAGCACCGACGACGACCAGCATGTGGCCGCCACCGTCGAGCAGTACGTCCTCACCAACTCGTTGCGGGACAACTTCGTCCAGGCCATCGACCTGGTGGCTGATGCGTTGGGCCGCAACACCTCCCGGGCCGCGTACCTGACCGGATCGTTCGGCTCCGGTAAGAGCCACTTCATGGCTGTGCTGTACGCGCTGCTCGGTAACCACGCGGCCGTCCGTGTTCCGAAATTCCAGGAACTCACCGGGCATTACGACGGCACCCTGGCCGGCAAGAAACTGCTGCGCCTGACGTACCACTTGCTCGGCGCCAAATCGTTGGAGCAGGCCGTGCTGCGCGGCTACGTCGAACAGATCACCCGACTGCATCCCGGAGCCCCGCTACCCGCGGTGCACGTCTCCGACACGCTGCTCGCCGATGCCGAGAACCTGCGCGGCAGGATGGGTGACGACGAGTTTCTGGCCGGTCTGGGCGGGAGCAGTGGCAGCACCGGTGGTTGGGGCGGGCTGCTCGGCGCCGGCTGGGACCTGCCGCGCTACCAGGCCGCACTGGGCGCCGGTCCGGAGGATTCTGAACGGCGCGAACTGGTTTCGGCGCTGGCGGGCAGTTACTTCAGCTCCTTCACCGCGACCGCCGACTACATCGACCTGGACCGCGGCCTGGTCGTCATCTCCGAGCACGCCAAAGCTCTCGGCTATGACGGCGTGGTGCTGTTCCTCGACGAACTGGTGCTGTGGTTGGCGTTCTCGGTGCGCGACACCGAATTCTTCGCCCGGGAATCGCAGAAGATCACCAAGCTCGTCGAGTCCTCCGGCCGGCAGCGCGCTATTCCGTTGGTGTCATTCATTTCTCGCCAGATGGACCTGCGCAAGTGGTTCGCTGATGCGGGTGCCTCGGGCGCCGAGCAGGAGGCCTTGGATCGGGCGTTCCAGTACCAGCAGGGCCGGTTCGCCGAGATCGAAATGGGTGACGACAACCTGGCCGAGGTTGCCAAGGCCCGGCTGCTCAAGCCGAAAGATGAAGCTGCCCAGGCCATTTTGGATCAGGCGTTCAAGGACCTGACGCGCCGCCCCGAGGTGTGGGATGTGCTGCGCGACAGCCTCAACACCGACGACAAACACCGCGGTGCCTCCGAGGCGGAGTTCAAGCTGACCTATCCGTTCTCCCCGGTGCTGGTTTCGACCCTGCGCAATCTGTCCTCGGTGATGCAGCGCGAACGCACCGCGCTGAAGGTCATGCAGCGCATGCTGGTCGACCGCCGCGACACCTTGACGGTCGATGATCTGGTTCCGGTCGGCGATGCCTTCGACTACCTGGTCGAGGGCAGCGAGCCGATCGACAAGCATGCCGGCACCATCTTCAAAGCCGCCCACGACCTGTACGAAAACCGGTTGCTGCCTTCCCTGTTGGAGACACACGGGGTCACCCGCGACCAGCTCGCCAGCGACCCCACATCAGTGCCGGGCGGGTTCCGCAGCCAGGAACGCATCGCCAAAACTCTGCTGCTCTCGGCCATCGCCCCCAACGTCCCAGCCCTGCGCGACATCACCGCCGCACGGCTGGCGGCGCTCAATCATGGCTCTATCAAGTCCAAGATCGCCGGCGGTGAAGCACGCGTCGCGCTCGGTGTGGTCCGGGACTGGGCGAACAAACAGGTTCCGGAGATCAGCCTGACCGATGGCGCCAACCCGGTGATCCGGGTGCAGCTGGCCGAGGTGGACTACCAGTCGATCCTGGATCGCGTCCGCGGCGAAGACAATTCGGGTCGACGTCGGGTACTACTGCGCACCCTGGTGCACAAGGCGCTTGGCGTTACCAGCGCCCCAGACCTGGGTGGTGCAGCCACCCGCACCATCATCTGGCGAGGTTCCCGCCGCGAGGTCGACGTGGTGTTCGGCAACGTCCGGGACGCCAACTCGCTACCCGAACTGGCCTTCGAAAACCGGGACGGGGTGTGGCGGGTCGTAGTCGACTATCCGTTCGACGAAGCTGGACACACCAGCGCCGATGACCGCAACCGCGTTGACCGCCTACTGTCCAACGGGCCCAGCCGCGAAACCATCGTGTGGCTGCCGTACTTCTTCACCGATGCGGCGATGGAAGACCTTGCCCTGCTGGTCAAGCTGGATTGGCTGTTCACCGACACCAGTGGCGATCGCTGGAATGAGAACTCCAATCACCTCGGCGCCACCGAGCAGGCCCAAGCCCGCGGCATTCTGGAGAACCTCTTGAGCGGCACCATGACCAGCTTCCAGAACCTCCTCAAACAGGCCTACGGGATCGAACCGGCGGATGCCAAGCGCATCAGCGCCGAATCGCAGCAATTCGACGTGCTGACATCGCTGAGCCGCGACTTCCAGCCCAAGATGCCGCCGGCCGCCAGCCTGGAAGATGCCTTCACCAAGATCGTCGACCAAGCGTACGGGGCCACGTACCCGAGCCATCCGCTGTTCGAGCCGGAGGCCGAAGAACTCACCGCCCGCAACTTCGAGACCGTCCGCGATTACGTCGAGCAGGCCAGCACCCACCGAGACGCTCGGGTGCCGACTAATGCGGGCGATCGAAAGGTGTTGCGCCGCATCGCTGGACCGCTGCAAGTCGGCAAAGCCACCGAAGATCATTTCCTGTTCTCCGAAACCTCGTTCACGTTCTGGGCTCAGGAACTGGACCGCGCCGCAGCGGCAGCCACCCCGGTGACCGTCGGGGCGCTGCAGAGGCACATCAACGACCTGTCTCCGCGCTGGGGTCTGCGCTCCGAAGCCCGTGATCTGGTCCTGAGTGCATGGGCACTGCTGCGCAAGCGCGCCTGGTTCGAGGCCGGAAGTGCCATCACCGCACCCGCATTGGGTCGCATGCGGCCGAACATCGAGTTGCGCGCCGAGGAGCTTCCTGCCCAGCAGGCCTGGGATTCCGCTCGGATCAAAGCGTCGAAACTATTCGGCTACACCAGTCCCCGCAGCTATCTGACGGGGGCCAACGTCGCCGAGTTCGCCGACCAGGTACGCGCCAGAGCTGCCAACAGCATCAGTGAGGTGAATCACCTGATTGACCAACTCAAATCTGCCCATCACCAACTGGAATTCGCTCCCGGCGACGGCGACCGTCTGACCACAGCCCTTGCCCTGCGCACCTTTATCGAAACTCTGTCCAGTACCTCGGGCAATGTTGCAGCCATCACCACGATGGCCGACGTGTCATTACCTGTCGGATTGGAGACTGCGGGACAGATTCTGGCCGACGCCGACCGCGACCACCGCGCACAGCGAGCCTTCAAGTGGGACCTGCTGCGCAAACTCAAGACCGGCACCGAACGGGCCGGCGAAGCCGGCGACAGCGCCCGCGCCATCTGGTCAGCACTGCAGAACGCAATCTCGGTTCCTGGCCGGTCGCTGTCCGATGAATTGTCCTCTGGTTTGGACAAGCTCGTCACCTGGGTAGTGCAAGACGAACCGGTGACGCCGCCACCCCCACCTCCCGGACCGACGCGCTCCGAGGTGGTGCTCAACAGTCCCGCTGACCTTTCCGGCCTGCAAGAGCAGTTGACGACGGCCCTCGCTGAGCCCGGCAAGACCGTTCACGTGCATTGGTGGGTGGAATGACCACCTTGGTCGCCACAGCCCCGATCATCCGGGCCCGGCTGAGGAAGGCGACGGCAAAGAACCACCGCCGCGGGGTGCTCGGACTGCGGGCCCAACCCCATTGGGATGGCGCTGATTTCGAGCATGAGGGCGTGCGCGTAACAGTGGTCGCATGCCCCTCGGTATTGGCCATCTGGGAGGCGATCGATAGCCGCAAGGCCGAGGAATGGACCGTCGTGCTCACCAATGTCGATGACGACGAACTGGGTGACACCGTGCTGGCGCATCTGCTCGATGGCCGGCTGATTACCCCGGATCCGTGGGATGCGTTGCGTAGCAACTTCTCTGCGTCGACCATCGAGCCCGCACTGTACCGCGGGCCGAATGACCGGGCAGTCGCCAACGGACTGTTGGCCGTACTGTCGTCGTACACCCCGGCACCAGGCGGGGTATTGACTCGCGACCACGCCATGGCGGCTGTCGCACGCGATGTACTGGGCGTCGTGAAGGGCGCCGACGTCGAGGTCGATACCTTCGCGGTGCTGGAGTGGAGCCGCTCATCCCAAGCCGCCGCCAATCTGACCGAATTGCGCGTCCATGCGGAGCTGGCGTCGGTGGTCAGCGCCTGGCTGGCCGAACGGGCCGGCAAGCTCGCCGGGCCGGTGACAGCGTTACTGAAGGCCGACCGCTTGGCGGATCTGGTGCCTCTCGGCGTGGTCTCAGGCCTGTTCTGCCAACCCGACAACGCCGACTCTGTGGCACTCGGGAGGTTCCTCGGGCGCTACGAGTTGACCGGCGACGGACTTGAAGATTGGTACAGCCATGCCCGCGGATTGGTCACCACCTCGCTGGCACCAGACCAACAACAACTGGTGTTGCAGAGCGCAGCGGCGATCGTCAATGATCTCGGAATCACCTCTGCCGCAGCATCATCGGATCTGCTGCCGCATGGGCTCGAGTCCCGCATCGGTGCCCTGGCCGACGCGGTCACGGGCTCTGGGCTTTCCGCGGTCGAAGCATGCTGGACCGAAGTAGGCAAGCATTTTCTGGCGGCGGGCTCCCCCACCGTCGACGCGTTTGCCGGTGCGGTGCGATTGGTGCGCTGGCTCAACATTGCGGCTCCCGCGGGCAACGGGCTCGCCCACGCAACCGAACTTTACGTCAGCATCGATTCCTGGGTCGACGCTGCATTGTTGAAGGCACGCCGCGGTTCCGAAAACCCCATCGCCGCAGCCGCTTTACGCACCGTCATCGACACCACGCTGGCGCGTCGTGCCCAATCCGACCGGGTGTTCGCGGCCGCACTGGCCGACGCCCCACAACCCGCAGTGCCGCGGATCGAGAACGTCCTGCGCGCGAATGTGGTGCCCATCGCCCGACAGGCGCCGACGCTGCTGCTGGTGATCGACGCGTTGTCGATGGCCGCCGCCAATGAGCTCGTTGCCACTATGCAGCAGGACGGCTGGACCGAGGTGTCCGCCGGTACCGGATCGCAACGCGCCAGTGCGCTGGCCGTCCTGCCCACTTTGACCCAGCGCAGCCGTTGCTCGCTGCTGTGCGGAGAGTTGCGCGAAGGCCCCGATACTGTGGAGCGGTCCGGGTTTCTGGCTCTGCTCAAGGAGACTGGGCTGGAAGCCACCGGTGGAGTGGCTGATCCGATTTTCCACAAGAAGGCCCTCGACGCGATCCCCAGCGGCGCATCGCTGGCAACCGATGTCAACAACGCCATCGCGGACATCGAACACCAGCCGTTGGTGGCTGCTGTCTTGAACTACGTCGACGACACCCTGCACCACACCGACCCCGGCGGCACTGATTGGACGATACGGACCATTACCCACCTACGAGCACTGCTGCACGCGGCGAAGAGCGCCGGCCGGGCCGTGGTCATCACGTCCGACCACGGCCACATCATCGAATACGGCACCAGTGCCAAAGTTGAGCGCGCCAATACATATGGCCAACGCGCGCACGGTGATTTCGCCGCTGCTGATCCTGAGCGTGAGGTGGTGGTCGAAGGGCCGCGGGTCCTCACGAGCGATCACCGCGTCGTTCTGGCGGTCGACGAAACCATCCGCTACGGAGCCCGCAACGCCGGATATCACGGTGGCGCAACCCCGGCCGAGGCCATCGTGCCGGTGCTGGCCTTCGTGCCCGGCGTCGCTGAGTGGGCCACTCCGGTCGTCGGGGCCGAACCCTCTTGGTGGCATGCAGGCGTTGTGCATCCGACGCTGAAGACTGCGACGGCACCGAGCCTGTTCGATACCGAGAACACCCCGAGTCCGCTGCCCGAGAAGGTGATTCGCAGCAAGGTCTTCGAGGCACAGCTCAATTTGGCCGGCCGTGTGGTGGTCAAACGCGAGCAGATCAAGGCACTGCTGGCTGTGTTGCTCGATGCCCACGAAATCACCGCCGCGCAGGCCGCCACCGCCCTTGGCGTCGCAACCGCCAGCGTCAACGGCGCGCTGATGCAGACGAAACGCATCCTCGATGTCGAAGGTTACGAGGTGCTGAGGGTCAGTCGTGGAGTAGTCAGCTTGGATGTCGCCGCGCTCACCGAACAGTTCAGGGTGCGCGCATGACATCGCCGGTGTCCGCACGCCGGCGCCGCGAGATCCTCGACGCGCTGCGCCGCGGCACCGTCCCCTCCAATGGACTGGACCAATTGGCTGTCGGTCTCGGTCGATTCGAGACCGAACTGGACAATGAACTGGACGTCGTCGCTGCCGGCGGTGCCATGTTCAAAGCGGTTCGCGGTGAATATGGCTCAGGTAAAACCTTTTTCGCACGGTGGCTCGGCGATCGAGCGATGAAGAAGGGCTTCGCCGTCGCCGAGGTGCAGATCAACGAGATCGACACCCCACTGCACAAACTGGAAACCGTTTACCGCAGGTGTATCGAGTCGCTGCGCACGGCCTCGATCCAGCCCAGCGCACTGCGCCCTATCCTCGATGCCTGGCTGTTCACCATCGAAGATGACGCAGCGCAGCAGGGTGTCGATGTCGATGTGCTGCTTGAGCGGAGGCTGGCCGACGTCGCGACGCGGGCGCCTGTGTTCCCGTTGGCCATTCGCGCGTACCGGCGGTTCGTCGCCGAGGGTGATCATGACGGCGCCGACGCCCTGGTGGCCTGGCTCGGTGGGCAACCGCATATCGCGGCGTCGGTGAAGCGCCGTGCCGGAATCAAGGGCGACCTCGACCATTACCTGGCTTTGGGCTTCCTGCGCGGACTGTTGGCTATCCTGGCCGACGCCGGTAACCCTGGCTTATTACTGGTGCTCGATGAAGTCGAAACGCTGCAGCGAATTCGTAGCGATGCACGGGCCAAAGCGTTGAATGCATTGCGGCAGTTGATCGATGAAGTACACGACGGGCACTTCCCGGGGCTGTACCTACTGATCACCGGCACCCCGGCATTCTTCGAAGGCCGCCAAGGCATTCCATTATTGCCGCCCCTGGCCGACCGGCTGCACACCGAGTTCGCCAAGGACCCCCGCTTCGATAACCCGCGAGCACCACAACTGCGGCTGAGCGGGTTTGATCAAGCCCGGTTGATAGAGCTCGGTGGCCGGGTCCGCGATTTGTATGTCAGCGGGCTGGACGACGCCGCGCGAGTCTCGGCTGTGGCCTCAGACGATTTCGTCGCGCAGTTCGCCACAGCGGTCGCTGGACAACTCGGCGGCAAGGTCGGCATCGCCCCACGGCTGTTCCTGCGGAAGCTTGTGGACGTGCTGGACAAGATCGAACAGTTCCGCGACTTCGACCCGTACGAAGACTACGAAGTCTTCATCGCACCTGCGGAGTTGTCCGACGCCGAGCGGGCCGCGCTGGTCGCCGACGACATCCCGCTCGACCTGTGACCGAACCGTTCGACCTGTTGCACCCCGGGGTGCAGTATCACATCGCAAACACCTTGCGCTGGGACGGGCTTCGTCCCACCCAGGCCGCTGCCGTCGAACCCATCCTGTCCGGCGGGGATGCCTTGGTATTGGCCCCCACTGCGGGTGGAAAAACCGAAGCCGCGATGTTCCCGGTGCTGTCGCGGATGGCGACCGAGGACTGGCAAGGGGTTTCGGTCCTCTATATCTGCCCACTGCGGGCGCTGCTGAATAACTTGCAGCCCCGCGTTGACGGCTATTGTCGCTGGCTGGGCCGCTCGGCCGCGGTCTGGCACGGTGATGTGAGTCAGAGCCAGCGCCAACGGATTCTGGTCGAACGTCCCGATGTTCTGCTGACCACGCCTGAATCCATCGAATCAATGCTGGTGTCTACCAAGGTCGATCCGCGGATGTTGTTCGCCGGCCTGCAGACGGTGGTGGTCGACGAAATTCATGCCTTCGCCGGCGACGACCGCGGCTGGCATCTATTGGCGGTGTTGGAGCGGCTGTGTCGCATCGCCGGGCGGAAACTGCAACGCATCGGGTTGTCGGCGACTGTCGGTAATCCTGATCAGCTGTTGGCGTGGCTGCAGGGCGGATTCCGGTCCCAGGCCTGCTCGGTTGTTGCACCCGCAGCGCCCCCAACCGCCGTTCAACCCGAAATCACCGTCGATTTCGTCGGCTCAATCAGTAACGCCGCCACAGTGATTGCGTCGCTTCATCACGGCGAGAAGCGACTGGTGTTCGTCGATAGCCGTCGTCAGGCCGAAGAGCTCGGGGCTGCCTTGCGCGGCCACGGGATCGAAACCTACCTATCTCATTCGTCGCTGTCGGCAGCTGAGCGCCGGCGTTCCGAAGAAGCCTTCGCCGAGGCCCGCGACACCGTCATTGTCGCGACCTCGACGCTGGAACTCGGTATCGACGTGGGCGATCTGGACCGCGTCATCCAGATCGGGTCGACGCGTACCGTCGCGTCGTTTCTGCAGCGACTCGGACGAACTGGGCGACGGGCTGGCACTGTGCGCAACTGCCTGTTCCTCGCAATCGATGACGAAAGCGTGCTCCTTGCGGCCGGCATGCTCAAGCGTTGGTCCGACGGATGGGTGGAACCCATTGCGCCACCGCCACATCCCCGGCACATCGCGGCGCAGCAGCTGATGGCATTGTGTCTGCAAGAGCATCGGCTCGCTCTCGGCGAGTGGGCTCAGTGGTGGGGCGATCTGCCGGTCTTCGACTCGGCCGCGCCCCAGATCGTGGATCACCTTGTCGCCGAAGGTTTTTTCGAGCTCGATGGACCATTCCTCCACATCGGACCCGAGGCCGAGCGCCGATTCGGCCGACGGTACTTCTCCGACCTGACCGCGGTATTCACTGCGCCACCGGAATTCGTGGTCCTGGCCGGTCGGATCGAGGTCGGGACGATTGGCACCGACCTCCTGACCGAGCAGACCGAGGGGCCACGCGCGCTACTCCTGGCCGGACGGTCGTGGACGGTCACACACATCGACTGGGAACGACGGCGGTGTTTCGTCGAGCCCGCCAAGGAGGGCGGCAAGGCCAAATGGTCCGGTACCGGTGCCGGTCTGTCCTACGACATTGCCCGCGGCATCCGCTCGGTCCTCCTGGGCTCGTTGCCTGCCGGTGTCACCTTCACCTCGCGCGCAACCAATAGCCTTGCCTCACTGCGTCAAACGTACGGCGGCAACGTGTCGACTGACCGGCTGATCGTCCGACTCCCCGATGGGTCCCAGGGCCGCTGGTGGACCTGGGCGGGCACCGCAGCCAACCGAACATTGCAGGCCTCCCTGCCTGACCTCGTCGACCCACGACAGCGGATCGACGAAAAGTCCATACGACTGTTGCCCTATGTGAGCGCCGAACGTTTCGCGGCGGCGTTGGCCACTGTCGAGTGGACCGACCCACCTGTCGACGAAGCAGCACTCCGCGGGCTCAAATTCTCTGCGGCGCTACCTCGTGGATTGGCCATGCACACCGTCGGAGCCAGACTCGGCGATGTGCAATCTGCAATGGACGTAGTCAACGGTCCGAGGATGATTGTCCGGTGAGGTCACGTCTCCACCAACAAAGCCCTACGGCATTTCGCCATCCGCCGCCTATGCAGGCCCGCGTCGTGTTAGCAGTTCGGGATTGCATGTAACCGCTCGTCGCGCCATAGTGGTCCGGTGCTGATTCACATCCTCCGCGGGAAGGGCGTTCCCGCCTCCGCGTGACTGCCGACGGCGGCGCTATGCCGCTGGATATTCGGACCCGAGCAGAACTCCGGCAACAACGCCGCCGACGACCGCACAGCTGCTGGAATCACTTGATCGCCGCGCCGCTGTGGCCCAAATACGGCGTCAACCTCGGTACCTTGCTACGGACCTGCGACGCCGTCGGCGCCTGCCTTGCCGTCCCGCACTTGCCGTGGGTGCCGGACGCGCTCAAGCAGGGCGACACGCTCCGCCGCCGCCCGTGCATCCATTGGATATACGGCGACGTCGGTCGCTGGCTCGGACGGCAACGCGGAGGCGGGTCCAACATCGTCGGGGTCGAGCTGACTCACCAGTCGATCCGACTGGCGGACCTGCCCACCGCTCGTGGCCGCACAGTCATCGTCCTCGGCAACGAAAGCAACGGCATCCCTGAAGAAGCAATGCGCCACGTCGACGTCGCAGTCGAAATCCCGATGATCGGCAGTGGGCACAGTCTCAATGTCGCCGTCGCCGGATCCCTCGTGCTGTACAAGGTCGCCGGACTGATCTGAATCGACGTCGTCATCGACGACGGCGCTTCTGCCGATCGTGACACTCTGAGCATCAACATCATTCGGTCGATTTCGGATGCCCCGGACCGCCCACTCAGCCTCGAACCGCCGGCGGCGGAACCTGCCCCAAATCTTCGTCGCTCGGCGCCGACAAGACGGCAACCAGTTCAGGATCAGCCAGTACCTCTGCCGTGTGCCGCCATGCGTCGATCACCTGTGCGACCGGCGCTGGATTGTCGATGGATTCGGCGGCCCTCATTGTCGAGACCAATTCGACGGCGAACTGGCGAAGCTCGTCGCGAGACAGAAACTCCACCCACGGGAAAACGTCTGGCACGACGTCGGTGACAAGCTCGCGAACCTGGGGGCGCGCTGCATCAATGCAACGAACAACCGCGACGTGACCGACGAGGCCTCCCGTGCCTGTGCAGCCCGTGACGCGGTGGTTAGCGCGAGGTCCTCGGCATCCCTACGACGGACAACCAAGACGCGGCTGGTCGATCTCCTCAGCCAGTCCTCGACAGTGGCCTTGCCACGGAGCTGCAGATCGGCCGACGAAACCGGTTGACACCAACCTGCTTCCCATCGTTCAGCGAACAGTGAAGGATTCGAGCGCAGGTACACAACCGTTGGTGTATCTTTGGTGTATGACCCGCACAAACATCGACATCGACGACCATGCGTGCGAGGTCGTCATGCGAAGGTTCCATTTGACCAGCAAGCGAGACGCGGTGAACTTCGCGTTGCGCAATCTCGCCCAGGAAGCATTGGACCTCAAAGCGGCCCGAGAACTCCGCGGGTCCGGATGGGACGCCGATCTCGATGAATTGCGCAGCGACCGCGTCCGATGATCCTCGTTGACACGTCAGCCTGGATCGAGTTTCTAAGGAACACCGGGAGCGGTGTGTGCGTGCGAGTCGACGAGCTACTCGCCGAGCCGATCGCGATCTGCGCTCCCGTCCAGATGGAAATCCTCGCCGGGGCCCGAAACGACCGCCACCTCAAGGATCTTCGTGGCCTGTTGGCACGCGCACAAACTCTACCGACATCCCCCACTGACTATGAAGACGCCGCAACCATTTACCGCGTCTGTCGGCGTCGCGGTGAAACCGTACGCAGGCTGATCGACTGCCTCATCGCCGCGCACGCCATACGCGAACAGATTCCAATCCTGCACTCCGACGGCGACTTCGACGCAATTGCGCGGCATACATCACTACAGCTGGATACCTCACCGCGGCCGGACTGACCCAGCCGCCATCAACAACTCCACCGCGGCGCCAATCGGAATGCGCTCCTGCTCCAGGCGAATGCCATCGCGACTCAACAAATCGAGTGCTGCGCGCTCCCTCTCGGTCAGCCACGCCGTATCTACCGAGCCGCTCGCGCGGTGTGGCACAACCAGACTGCGCCACCTCTCCACGCTGGCTTGATCCATCAGCAGGCTCTCGCAAGGACATTGAGCGCGAAAACGGGCCAGTATGTCGAACCCGTCCGTGTCCAGATCGCCCCAATACACGACACGCGGCGCATTCCGAACCCACGGGAATCCGGCCACCGCGGTGGCATGGTCGCCCCAGCCGAACACCGCGATCGTGCCGGGCACGTCAGGCAGCGCTTCGAGGGTCTGCAAGTTCTCGACAACCAGGACCTGCGATGCCGCAAAATCAAGCCCCGCCAGCTCACCATCCGGGGCGGCAAAGATACGTGGAAGACCTCGCCGCAGTGCGGGGTCAGCAATGACAACCGCCCGCAGTAGTTCACGCTCCCGCAGTCCCAGATGCTCAGGCACACCGAGCGGCACCGCTAGCGCCGTCACCGCAGTGCGGTGTGTACCCAGCCATTTGGTGTCGACACCGGGAATCGGAAGCTGACGGATCAGCAGGCCGGAGTCCGGATTCTGACGTAACCAGCGAACCGTAGCCAGGAGCCGGTCGAAGTCGTTGTCGGCCAAGGAATTCCAGTACCGGAACGTCTCGACCAGGACCGCCGACCATTGCGGCCCATCATCGAGCGCCTGGAGCTGCGCGCGGCGCTGTTGCAGAGACTGCCAGCGTCGGGTCTCACCTGCAGCCGCGACAATCGCATCCGCACCCTCGATGGTCACCACGACCGGTAGCAGTTGCCTACCAAGGCTGGGCCACCGCCGCTCCTCCCAGCGGACATCGAGGCGCGAGTCTTGCCAGGCATGGACCCAGTTCTCGACGACCGCACGCTGGGCCGCGACGGCCGCCTCGCTCGGGCTACCCAGTCTTATTGTCAACGCATCGACGGAAGCACCGAACAACCACGATTTGAGATGGCGGTCCACCGTCCGTCGTGCCCGCGCCACGACGTCCTTGGGCAGCACGAGTTTTTGTGGCTCAGCCATCAGCCGCCTCACCGATGGATGCGACCCCCAACCGGGATGCCTTCGAATCTCGGATCGACACAGTGGCTACCCCGCCGACGTAGTCCTGCAGTGTCTTGATCATCTTCAGTGGTGTGGCGAGCACAAGGTGAAAACCGAACTGATCGAACACATCTGCCGCACGGCGGGTGTATTCAGGATCCGACCGGTCGAATGCCTCGTCGAGGACCACCGTGCCGTACTTGGGCACGTCGGCATCCGACCCGACGAGCTGGTACCGAAGGGCCGCGGCCAGACAGAAGAACACCAACTTCTGCGCCTGCCCACCGGACAGCGCGTCCGAAGAATCGTGGTGGTTGACCGCCGTGCCCTCGGCATCCATCTCGATACCGACGAACGTGACGTGGCGCCGCGTGTCCAAACACCGATTGCGCCACACCACATCACCAGGATCGGACGATCCGAGCCGCCCGAGCAGTTCCCGCATCCGCTCGAATCGTTGCTCCTGAGCCTGTCGATCGTCAGCAAGCAACGACCCCTCCTGCACGCGTGCGATAGCCGCGAGAAACTCCGTCACGTCCGGATGCAGGGAGTCGCGGACGTCGATCTTCAGGAACCGGCCACGGTCGAATTCCGAGTGTGCCAGTGACGAATTGACCTCATCGATCCGGCGACGGATCTCGCCGGGCGCGCGCCGGATTCGGAGCGCGAGCGTGCCGAGGTTCTGATTCGACTGCCGATCATTGAGATCGAAGAATCGATTTTCCACGCTGGGCAGGTCATCAGCGCGCAGCCGGCGCAGGAATGCCACGGCATCGTCGGCGTATCCGTGCTCTGCAGCGAGTTCGGGGTGTGGCCAGCGGTTGAGGTACTGCTGCAGCACAGTCTCGATAGCGTGTTGCGCCTGCAGCAGCTTCTTCTCGGCTGCCGAGTATTCGCCCCGAATCTGGTTCGCCACAGCCCGTTCGGCAGCGGGAAAGCCGTTGAGTCGCAGCGGTGCACGCTTGCCATCGTCGAAACGGGCGCGATAGCGCTCGGTCAGTTCGGGAGACGGCTCGTCGCTGGCCGCCGCTGTGCGTTGAAGGTCGTCGATGCGGGATGCGACATTCTGTGCGTGCTGGCGCGCTGAGTACAACGCCTCGTGCGCGTCGTCGTACGCCTTTTCAGCTCGAGTCGCCTCGCCTCGCGCCGCCACCACGGCAGCTTCCAGGCGGTCGATCTCAGCGTCACCCCGTAGCGCCGCAAGACGTTCACCCACATCGAGACGGTGAGCTTCCGCGGCCAACAGGTCGAGCTCGTCCCATTCGACAGCGACGATCCCTGGAGCTGACTGGACCCGGTCCCGACGCTGTTCGGATTCGGCACGGGCGGCACGCGCGCGACGGTGTGCGGAGCCGGCATCGGATTCAGCCTTGCGCAGGGCGTCGCGCAGGGCCTGGAGCTTGCTGTCATTGCTGGTGCCGAGCACGTAGTGCCGTCGGTCGTCGATCGCCGACCGGTCGTCCTTGATATGCCGGTCGCCGTCGCGGGTCTGTCCGGCGCGGGTCACGGCGCGGTGGTGCCGGCCCAGTTCTCGCGCGTCGGCAACACGGCGGTAGTCGAATCGGGATACGAGTTCGAAATGCAGCCAGTGCTGCCATGGCCCCTCGGCGATCTGGAGCACATTCACGATCGAATCGGCATCGACAGCCGAAATCCGGTGTGTGCGATGCACATCCACGCGCCGCCACACCAGCCGCGTACCCAGATGGGCAGCATCGACGGCAGCGGCGACATCAGCGGCGTGCTCGTCGGCGACCAGCATTGTGCGGCCCAGCCCGCCGAGCACCCGCTCGGCGGCGCCCGCCCAATTCGCATCGATGACGTCGATCAACTCGCCGGCGAACGGCAACGATCGCGCCGGCAGCCCGGTCGCGCGCATGACCAGCTCACGAGCCGCCAGCAGCTTGTGGTCCAGGTTCGACTTCTGCCCGGCGAGCGAAGAGATCTGCTGTTTGAGGTCGGTAACCTGTTCGTCGGCGCGCGCGGCAGCGAGGATCAGGGCGCTGTGGGCGGCGTCGTGCGCACCGGCTCCAGCCTCTAGTTCAGCTGCCTCCCTTGCGATCTGCGAGCACATGGTGGCGAAGCCTTCGGCGGTATCGGGAACGGTCGTGTCCCAGGACCGCAAAGCCACACCTAATCGGGCGCGCTGCGTGACCACCCGACGGACCGCTTCGTCGGCGCTATCCAGGGCATCGGTGAGCTCACGCAGGGACTGATTTCCGTCACGCGCACGCTCGGCGTCCTTCAGCGCGGTGGCAGCACGATGACGGGCCGCACTCGCGTGTTCGTCACGCGTGACGGCGTCAGCGAGCGCGGCCTCAGCGTCGGCGTGCCAACCCTGCGCCAGGTGCAGCTCGAAGCGCGCGGCGAGGCCGTCGAGCGCTGTCTGCTCCTCCCCGAGTTCCTGAGTCCGTTGCGCCTCTCGGTCCCGCGTTTCGGTCCACTCCTCCAGCGGTGTCAGTGCGGCGATCTGCTCACGCGTCTGCACGACCCTGCGATGCGCCTCGTCGAGGTCGGCGAAGAACTCGACGGCGCGACGAGCTTCGGCAAAAGTGTCGGGTTCGTCGAGCATGTAGTCGCGGAACAGCCGGTCGAGGCTGTCGAGCCCTTTGGCAGACATCGCCCGGTGCAGCAACAGTTGCGCGTTCTCGTCGGCGATTCCCAACCGGGCACGGAGCCGCTGACCAAACTGGGGGTAGCTCTTGTTGTAGAGAACATCGGGCCAGCGCTTCTTCAACCCGCGGACGTCGATGCCGTCAGACACCACGTGTCTGAGTTCGGTGATGTCCAGGTCGTGGTCGAAAAGCAGGAACGCGCGGCCCGATTCGCCAAGATCATTGCTGCCGCGTTTGAGGTGGAACAGCGCGACCAAGGTGGTGACGGTATCCCCATCAGGATCGGCAGTGGCCATCGTCAACCCGACGGCGCTCCAGGTCGCACCTTCCCGCAGGTAGCGCGACCGCAATTCGCGGGTGTCCGTGTCGGATCCGCGCGCATACGCACCTCGGATATAGGAGGCCACGGTGCGGCCGCGGCCCTGCGCGGCCGCATTGAAACTGAGCTTCGTCGGGGGCACCAACACCGTGGAGATCGCGTCCAACAACGTGGACTTACCCGAGCCCGAGGGACCGGTGATCAGGAAGCCCCGGCGCGCCACGGACAGGTCGTGATAGCCGTCATAGGTGCCCCAATTGAACAGCTGAACACGTGCCAGGCGGTGCTGACCATGCCGGAACACGTCCTCACTCATCGTCGGCCTCGGTATCGGAGTCCTGGTCGCTACCGGCGTCCAAGAGCCGCTGGTACTCCGCCTCGACCAGGGCAACCTCGTCCGCGTCGAACAACTGACGGAGCACGGGCGATACTTCGAACCGGCCCGCGGTGTCAGCGGCGGCGATCAGCGAGTACTTCTTCATCTTTTCCCATGACGCGTTGATCCGCTTCCGGAAGCCGCCCGCATCGGTGGTGTAGCGCCCGCGGTAGGGCTCCATGTCGGCGGCGATGTCGTCGTAATCGACGATCACCCGTTGTCCAGGCGGTGCCACGAGCAACTGGTAGCGCAACGCGAGTACCACCAGCGTGTCCATGAAGGTCAGCGTCTCTGTCCGAAGTACCTGCGGTGGAGCGAATTTGGGGTCATCGGGTGCGGGCTGCGGCCGGGTGAACGCGATGCCGTCGTCCTCGTCGAGGACGAGGTCGAGGAACACGTCGGCCAGTCGGCGTTCGATTTCGCTGCGGTGGGCGAGAATTGCCGACCATTGCTGTCGATGCGCATCATGCGTCACCACCGGACCGCGGAGCAGTTGGACCAGCGCACGCTTTGCCTCGAACGGAAAGGTCTCTTCGGGATTCACCGGTGATCCTCGAATGCATCGGGGCTGAAGGTGATGGTCGGAAGCACAACGGTGCGTCGGTCCATGGCGACCCGTTCGCTGGTGTCGGCGGAGACGGCACCGTGCTCAGCGCCGAGAACCATCAGGCCGACGATGCTGGCGAGGCCCTGGGTGGCAGGGAACTCGGCCAGGACCTGCCCTGCGGTGACCGGTCCAGCCGACCGGCTGAGGCTGGCGACGATGTTGCTGCGGAGTTCCTCGAAATCGATGTCGGATTCATGTGCCTGCGCAGCGAGTTCGGCGAAGTCGACCTCGTCGGTGTCATGCCGATCGAACTCCGTAGGCACCCGGCCTTCGCCCGGGTTGTGCAGCTTGAGGGCGGCGATCGAACGAACCTGCATGCCAATTCTGGTGAGTTCCAAGTTCATTGACTTCTCGGGTCGGTGCTGTGCACTCACTCGCACAGCCAGCGACTGGCAGCGCTGAATCAGTTGGCGGAGCCGCCGATGTTCTTCGTATTGGCGCGAGAGCACGAAATGTCGCAGCGATCGCGATAGCAGGATCATGGTCTGGCGTACCGTGGCTGCTTCGTTCTCCAGCCGGGTGAGGAGAGTGCTCAGGTCCGTACGCGTCTGAGGGGTCAACTCGGCTGCGAAGTCCCGTGACAGGATGGCGGTGATCGCTTCCTGAAGACGGGTCGACTGTTCGGCATCGAGGATCACGTCGTAGAAGCCGTTCACGGAACGTCCGGCTTCTGAGTCCGCCAACAGATCAACCCCGCGAAAAACGTTGCTCAACGTCGCACCGCCCTCAGCGGTGTCGTCAAGGATTTTGGCCCGGAGGTCCCGGCTCAATTCTTCGATGGTCGACCGCACCCGGGCGAAATCCACGGGTATCTCCTGCGCCAGGCCGAGCGTCTCGGCGACCCGCTCCTTTGCCGTCTCCGCGTCGAGCACAGCGAACTCGCCGCGTTCGACTTCTTCAATGCGCTGCTCGACGGCCTTGCGTTCGGACTGCAGCAGTGCCAGCCGCGATGCCGAAACCGGGTCTGAATCACGTTGCAGTGCAATGAGGTTAGCGGCAATCGACCCCAGCCGTGACGCCGACGCGGCGCGCTGCGGCGCATCGATTCCGTTCACCACTGCGGCAGCGTTCAATGCTGCCGCCGATGGCACCAACGTTTCGGTCCCCCGCGTCTGGCCGGGACGCCGGACCAAGTAGCCGTCGTGCACCCATGCGGCGACGTATCCTGTTGCCGTCGATTCGAATTCAGCTCCGGTCTCGCGGAGGAGTTCGAGATCATGATCGAGTTCGGCTACCACCTCGGCCGCCGGGCGTATACGACGTTCCGGCGGAAAGTAGTCCTGGACCACGGCGATGATGAGCCCGGCGTTTCGGGCCCTCAGCAGCGACCATTCCGGCGCCTCCTGCTGTAGACGCCGGAAGCGCAGGACCGCGGACGTTATCGCCACGCTGCGAGACTAGCCGGAAGGGCTGACAAGGCTCTCCACAGTGTCGAGCGCTTCTGCACAGCGCAAACTCAAAAATGGGATTTCACTGGTACCATAGTCCCATGGAAGCGGTAATCGACTCGGGCGGCCGCATCTTGGTGCCCAAGCAACTCCGCGACGCGTTGGGACTGACGCCCGGTTCGACGGTCGATATTTCGGCATATGGCCCTGGACTGCAGATTGTCCCCGGCGGCCGCTCCGCGCGCCTCGTGCGAAACAAGGACGGACGCCTCGTCGCCAACGCAGACACAGTCGTCACCGATGAAATGATGTTCGCGCTCATCGATTCGGGGCGACGCTGACGTCGCAGCAGGTCACGGCAATCGATACCAGCGTCGCGGTGCCCTTGCTTGTGTCCTCGCATCCGCAGCACGTCGCGGTCTCGCAATGGGCAATGGGCCGACGTCTTGGGCTCAGCGGGCATGCGCTGGCCGAGACATACTCGGTTCTGACGCGTCTGCCCGGCGATGCTCGTGTCGACCCTGCCGACGCGGTGGCGTTGATCGACGACAACTTCCCGGAGCCCCTTCAACTGGGTGCCGACACGGGACGCGGTGCCCATCACGAATTCGCCCGTTGTGGCGTCGCGGGCGGCGCCACCTATGACGGCTTGGTCGCGTTGGCCGCTCGTGAGCACGGTGCAGTCCTGGTCACTCGCGATGCCAGAGCCAAGGCAACCTACGACGCCCTCGGGGTAAACGCGGAAGTGCTGGCCGGCGCCTGACCTGTCTTTGGCGAACGGGCGCGGCCCGACCAGAACCTGGCACTGAAATCGCGGTGTAACCCCGCACCCACCCTCGTTGTCGTAGATCTGCACGTGGTGATGCGTTGTGCCTCGTGCTCTGTCACCTGTGCGCATTGCTGGGCTGCGGTGTGCGCGTGGGAATCGAACCCGTTGCACTGCCCTCCGTGCGCCTGAACGGTTGGAGCCGTTTGCGGTTTTGTGCACGCCTCCGCGACAACTACCTGCTACACCATGCTGCTGTCAGTCCAGCAGCTCGATCTCCCAGTTCGCCTTCTGGATTCGGACGTCGAGCTCGCGCAACTCCTGCGCCACCTGGTCGGCCCGCGCCCGCAGATCGCCAACGGACAAGGCGGACAACATCTTCAGCTCCGAACGCAGCTGCCGCGAGTAGCCGTACTGGCCCGCGCCCGCGCCCGCGGCTGCATCCGCGGCCGTGGTCAGGACGTGGTACCGCAAGCGCAGCGCATCGCGCCGCCCGAGGGCGTCCGTCAGCGTGCCGTCCGCACCGACCGAATTGGCCGCGTTGGTCAGGTTGATCCGCCGGATCAGGGATTCGTATTCGTCCAGCGCGCCGTCGATTTCGACGAGTAGCGCTGCGGCGTCCTCGGCAGGCTCTTCGCCCTCCTGGAACCGGGCATTACCCACAACACGCACGCGCAACTGCTCGATCCGGCGAACCGCGTTCGCACGCAACGACAAAGCCTCTGCCAACTTCATGATTTCACCTCGCTTCTCGTGGCACGGGCCGAGAACATCCGTTTCTCGGCCCGAACCATGATGAGCGCAAAAAGGTTGGCCGGCAACGCATTTTCCGGCGCTCGGCCCGCCGGCCGCGATCAGTTCTGAGCGCCGACAAAGAACAGCACGAGCACCGCAACCAGACCGAACAGGGCGGCGAAGAACGCGCCGCATGCCACGTCGTCAAACCGTGGCCGCACCGTCGCAACCAGCACCGCCGCCGCGGCGACCAGTAATGCGCCTGCCGGCGCGAACAGCCAGTAATACAACAACGGCGCCGGCGACATCACGACCAGGCCGAGCGCGTAGCCACCGAACAGATATCGCGGATCAACGTCCCGCTCGATCCGTGGATCGAGCGTGCTTTCATGCTCGAAGGACATCCCCACCTCCTCTGGTCAGCGACTCATCGTCACCGTGGCAACGGCCTGCAGGTACAGCAGGCCGACAATGAACCAAACGCTCGCGGGTGCGACCACCAGTGCCACGGCAACGCTGGTGAGTACTCGTGCGCGCAACAACAGCGCCGCAATCAGTAGGCATAGCAGCGAAAGACTCACCGCTACCGACAGATTCGTGCCATCGACCCGGTCGAGGTGCGGATCATCACCCGGGCCCATGGCTCCGACCGCCAACAGGCCCCAGCCGACTCCCCCTAAGACCGCGCCGGCGAGTACGCCGCGCGTCAAGTCCCTACCAGTCAAACGTCCCCCCGATCCGGTGCACTCATATCCCCCGTCGCCGGCACGCCCTCGGCCAGCCCGTACTGCAGGTACACGATGCCGGCCGGGCTGGATACCGGGGCCTTGAGCAGCGTCAGATTGGACGGCACTGCGCCGCCGTCGAACACTTTCTTGCCGACCCCCAGCACAATAGGATGCACCCAGAGGTCCATCCGATCAAACAGTTTTTCGCGCAACAGGGTCTGTACGAAGTTCAAACTGCCGACCACCTTCACATGCTCGTGGCGGTCGCGGATTTCCCGCACCTCGGCCACCAGATCCGCGCCGATCTGCGACGAACCCGACCACGACAGGTCCGGCTTGCCGCGCGAGGCGACGTACTTGGGGATGCGATTGAACATCTCGGCGAATTCGTCATCCTGGTGCGGCCAGTACCCCGCGAAGATGTCGTACGTCCGCCGGCCCAGCAGCAGCGCATCGGTGCCCTCGTACGCGGCGCCCACCTGCTCCCCCGACACCTCGTCGATCAGCGGTGCCTGCCATCCTTCGAACGGAAAACCGCCGTCGGCATCTTCTCCGGGACCGCCGGGCGCCTGCCCGACGAGGTCGAGCGTGGCGAACAACGCGAGGTGAATCTGGCCCATTTCTAGCTCCTGACGAGTCGGTGGTGTCTGTCAGTGAGGTAGACCGTCGGGCTCGGCGAAACTCATCGGAGCGGCCGGCTACTTTCCGGACAGCACCCGGTATTGCGCCGAAATCTGTTGGTCCACAGCGGTTTCGTCGTCGGCGAAGACCTGGAACACGAATCTGTCGGTACGCGCGAGGCAGCTGTAGTGCCACCCCAGGATGCGCCACGTCACGGTGGCGTCCGGGCGCGCGAAGTCGCGCAGGTGCTCGAAGCACCGCGCACCGGGGAATCCCGGCACCGGCCCCGCCATCTGCACGTCGGAATCCTTCATGATCAAGACGCTGGTGGCGTCCAGCAGCTGCGCTGCCGAATCGGCGTTGGGCGCCTGGTAGACCCGGCCCCACCGCTGCGTCACCCACTGCACACCGGCACGCTCGAACTGGGTGGTCATGCTCACCGGATCGGCTTCGAAATGCAGCCACGCCCGCGGTCGCCACGTCCCGATCAGGACGCCCTGCTGCCGATCGGGAGTGGTGATCGTCTTCGACAGCAACTGGTCGTCGCTCGGATCTTTGGGCAGGTCAGCGAGTTTCGCCGGTTCGGTCGGCACGAAGCTCTTGATGAGCGATTGCTGCCTGCCGAGCAGGTCCGAGGTCAGCAGCTGAGCCCGCAGCGGTGCCCTGGTCGACTTGGTGGCTTTGGCACTCACGAACTGGTACAGCACGAAGCGTCCCTGCGCGGTGTACGCGGCGACACCGCTGGCCCCCGTGCCGTAGTCCACACCGAGCGCCGGCACCGTGCCGACGCCCACCGAGATCGGGACGGGATACGTCGGGAACGGAGTGGCGACGATGGGGCCGAACTGCGCGGTGAACTCACCCGCGGCCGCCGCCGCTTGGGCGTCGTCCGGGAACATCAGTACCGCGTTCTGGATTTCCAGGTCAGAGTCCTTGGACCCGGATGACCGATACGATCCGAAACCGGCGACCAGGTTGTGCGCCCGGGCAATGCCCTGCATCACATTGTCTTTGGACACCCCGAGGATGTTGTCGACGCCGAACTCGGATGTCATGGTGCCGGTCCCGATCGCGCCCGGCTTCGTCACCGACGCATCGATTTCCCAAGGCCCGACGACGTATTCGGCCATCCGGGTCGACTCGACGATCGACTGGGTGAGCGATTGGGGCCGGCGCTGAAGAACGGGGTGCTCGGCTTGATCTGGTAGTTACCGGTCCGGAGCTGGCTGACGTCGGGTTCCGGGTCGCTCAGTGAGCCGCCGAACCGCGCGGTGCCGGTCGTGGTCGTCGAACAGCCCGCGACCACGCACACGCACGTGACCACGGCCAACGCCAGTTTCCGGATCCCCACGATCCAACACTAACTGTGGCCGAGACGCGCCAGCACCGATCGCACGCACTCCGCGACCGCCTCGTTGAACGGCCCGGCATCCCGCCGCACGGTGCGGGTGCGGATCAACACCGTGAGCATGACCCGCTCGCGTTTGGGTCCGATCAGCATTCCGGCGTCGTTGGTCGATCCGTAGTCACCGCTGCCGGTCTTGTCCGCGCTGGTCCAGCCCGCGGGCACGCCCGCGCGAAAACGCCTGGTCGACGTGGCCGTCTCGCCCATCCACCGTTGCAGCTGAAACTGCGCCGCACCCGGCAACGCGTCGCCGACGAGGATGGCGCGGTACCCGCCGCACAGGGCCCGTGGCGTGGTGGTGTCGCGGAGGTCGCCGGGCGCCGCCTCGTTGAGGTCCGGTTCCCAGCGATCCAGCCGCGTCTGCGAATCGCCGATCGAGCGGGCGAAATCGGTCAGGGCGGACGGCCCGCCGATGGTCCGCAACATGATGTTGCCTGCGGCGTTGTCGCTCTGGGTCAGGGCCGCCGCACAAATGTCCCGGAGCGGCATCCGCGCCCCCACCGCGGGGCCCAGCACCGGCGAGTTGACCACGATGTCCGCGGCGGTGATGGGCACCATGGCATCGAGATTCGCCTGACCTGCCTTGGCCATCTGCAAGATGCGTGCCGCCGCATACGCTTTGAACGTCGAGCAGATCGCGAACCGTTCGTCGGGACGGTGTTCCACCGTTGCCGAAGACTCCAAATCAACTGCGTAGACGCCGATTATCGCCTGGTAGCGATCTTCCAGTTCTTCGAAGCTGGTCGGCTCGTCCGCCTTGGTGGGCCGGCACCCGGCCAGCACGCCCGTGGCGGCCAACCCGACGATGAAATCCCGTCGGCTCAGCGATACCCCCACGCATCCCAGCCAACCATGTATCGACGAAAGACGCCAACGCGGGGTGCCCTCCCGGCACCCCGCCGGCCTGCAGTGCGTTGGGGCCCAACAGATCCCGCGGTGTCGGCAAAGATGACGTCAGGCGATGTGCTTGTCGAACCATTCGATGGCCACCTCGGGGTGGACACCGAAGTAGTTGTAGCCGTCGAATCGCCTGTTGGTTCCTTCGATCCAGTGCAGGCTCTTGTCGGCGACCGGAATCGCATCGTAGATGTCCTGCACATCCTGCGGGCGCGTCATCGTGTCGTCGCGGACCTGGGCGACGAGCGTCGGCACGGTCACGGCCTTGACGTGTTCGAGCGGTGACTGCTCGGCGATCCGGAATCCCGTTCGTTCGTGCACGGCCTGATCGAACTTCGCGTAGCCGTCGGCCATCCCGACGGCCTTGACGAACTCCTCGACGATGTAGCGACCCGACACCGGTTGCAGCATCACCATGGCCTGGATTTCCGCGAACTCCGCGGGGTGCTTCGACCAGGCCACGGCCGTCGAATCAGCGCCCAGGCACACCGAAAGCAGCACCTTCTTCATCGTTTTCGTGTCCGGCCGACTGGCGGCGTACCGCAAGGACCCGATGACGTCGCGGTATTCGGTCAGGCCGATACCGGCGATGCCGCCGTTGCCCTGCCCACTGCGGCCGTGATTACGGATGTCGTACGCGAGAACGTTGTAGCCCGCATCATGCAGGGCCTTGTACTCGGGCAGAAAATTCACCTCGAAGCCGCCGAGGCCGCCGAATTCGGGCAGGTGCCCGGGATAGCCGTAACGGTTTCCGGGAAGAAAGTGGTTATGGATGACGAGCCGGTCGGAGTCGGCCGGGATGAACCAGCCCTCCAGCGGGACGCCGTCCATCGATGGGAAGAACACGTCTTCGTAATCCAATCCGACCTCATCAGGGCGCCGGAGCACCGGCGCGCGCCGCCCGCCCGTGGTCCCGGTGGTCCACATGGCGACGAAGCCGTCGAACGCTTCCTGGGCTGCGGTGTCGTCGGACATGAGCGGTTCCTTCCGTCGAGAGCTGGTGTCAGAGACGACGGTAGGCCGGGCGTGGTCCGGTAGGCAGGGCCGAGTTGTCCAGGGTCCAGCAAACCCTCTCTCGGGGCCGCCGGGCCCATTACTGTCGAAAACGTGGACCAGCGCAAGGACATCCGGGAATTCCTCACGTCCCGGCGCGCCCGCATCACTCCCCAGCAGGCCGGCCTTCCCGACTACGGCGCCAAACGACGGGTCCCCGGCCTCCGCCGGGAAGAGGTCGCACTGCTCGCCGGGGTCAGCGTCGACTACTACACCCGCCTCGAACGCGGCAATCTCACCGGCGTCTCCGACTCGGTGCTCAACTCGGTGGCCACCGTCCTGCAACTCGACGAGACCGAACGCGCGCACCTGTTCAACCTGATCAAAGTCAGCCAAGGGCCGCGGCGGACCCCACGCAAGACCGGCAACAGGATTCGGCCGAGTGTCCAGCTGATCCTCGACGCGATGGTCGGTGTGCCGGCCTGGGTCAGCAATGACCGGCTCGACATCCTGGCCACCAACGCCGTCGGCGCCGAGCTCTACCGCGATGCCATCGATGGAGCCGACGGACGGGCCAACATCGCGCGTTTTCTGTTCCTCGACCACGGGGCCCGGGAGTTCTTCGTCGACTGGAACCAGCAGGCGGACAACGCCGTCGCAATTCTGCGCAGTGCCGCGGCCCGTGATCCGTACGACGACCGGCTGACCCAGCTCGTCGGCGAATTGAGCACGCGCAGTGACGAATTCCGGATCCGCTGGGGCGCCCACATCATCCGGGCGCATGAGTCAGGCCCCAAGGTGTACAAGCACCCTGCGGTCGGCCGGCTCGACCTGACTTTCGACCGGCTCGAGCTCGCCGCCGATCCGGGGCTGACGCTCTATGTCATGACGGCGGAACCCAATTCACCGACGGCAGACCGACTGAAGTTGCTCGGCACCCTGGCGGCAACGCGTCAGTCACACGGCTGACTGCCTACCTGAATGCGCGTATTGCGCTGTCCCCCAAACCGTTACGCCCGTTCATCCGGCTCAGTGGCAGCGAAGGGCGCGAGCAGGAACTCGTCGACGAATCGGGTGAACGTGTCGTCGACAAAGGCCGGGTCGGGTGCGGTGAAGTACTCGATGATCAAGCCCTGGAAGGTGGCCAGCGCGATCCGCGAGCGGGTCTCGGCGACGTGGTCGGGCATCCCCAGGGCGAGCAGGCGCGCCTTCGAATTGCGCGTCAGCAGCGACAGGGTGTCCCAGGTGTAATCCCGGTAGGGACTGTCCACCCCGCAGGCGGCGCCGAAGATCTGCAGCACGATGCGCAGACTGTCGCGGCGGTCTCCGCGCGTGCACTCATACCAGTCGTCGAAGCACCATTGCCGATGTGCGGCAACGGAATCCGGTAGGTCCAGCTCCTCGGTGGCCGGTATCGCCGCGCGCTGTTGCCGGTTCAGGACCTCGAGCATGAGGTTCTCTTTGGTACCGAAGTAGTACACGAGCATCCGCGCACTGGTCCCGAGCTGAGATGCGAGCTCGCGCAGCGAGGTGTCGACCACCCCGGTGCGCGCCAAAATCGCGCCGGCAGTGACCAACAGCTCTTCGCGTTTCGCGTGGTCGAATGGCCTCGGCACGCTTGACTGTAACAGTTGCTTCGGATACTGATGGTGTGGTGGGTGCGAACACGAGGGCGGGGGGCGCTCGGTGAGCCTGGTGCGCGATGACGCCGACTCGGTGACCAACGACGAGACCGAAAACCCACCGACCGGTACCGGCAGGCCGATGCGCCGAACCCGGTGGGTGGCGATCGTGGCCGGCTTGGTGGGATTCGTTGCCAGCGTGCTGATTCCGGTGCTACCGGTCGTGCAGACGACCGCAACGCTGAACTGGCCGCAGGGCGGACAGCTGGGCAACGTCAGCGCACCCCTGCTCTCGTTGACGCCGGTATCGCTGACGGCATCGGTGCCGTGCACGCTGATTCGCGAAGTGCCGGCCGCTGGCGGCCTGATCCTGGGGACCGCACCTGCGGCAGGTAAGCAGGCGATGCTCAACGGGCTCTTCGTCACTGCCACCGAACAGCGCATCGACGTGGTCGCCCGCAACATCGTCATCCTCAGCGTGCCGCGCAGCCGCTTGAACGACCCGCAATGCCGGCAGTTACAGCTCTCGTCGTCGACGGCGGGCACCTTCGCCGCGATCACCGGCCTGAGTGATCCCGACACCGGCGCGCCGCTACGCGGCGGTTTCACCGACCCGAACCTGCGACCCCAGATCGTCGGCCTGTTCACCGATCTGACCGGTCCGGCCCCGGACGGGCTCGCCTTCTCGGCCACCATCGACACCCGGTTCACCAGTTCCCCCTCGGCATTGAAAGCGGCGGCGATGCTGGCCGGTATCGCGGGCACAATCGTTGCGCTACTGGCGTTGTGGCGCCTGGATCGCCTCGACGGCCGTCGGGCCCGGCGGCTCATACCCGTGCGCTGGCGAGCGTTCACCGCGGTGGATGCCACGGTCATCGCGGTGTCGGTGTTCTGGTACGTCGCCGGCGCGGGGTCCTCCGACGACGGCTACCAGTTCGGCATGTCCAACACGGCAAGTCACGCCGGGTACATGGCCAACTACTTCCGCTGGTTCGGCAGCCCCGAGGACCCGTTCGGCTGGTACTACGACCTGATCGCCGCGATGACCCGTATCAGCCACGCCAGTCTGTGGCTGCGCCTGCCGGACCTGATCTGTGCTCTGGTGTGCTGGCTGCTGCTGTCCAGGGAAGTGCTCCCGCGGCTCGGCCCCGCCGTCGCGAGGAGTAAACCGGCGGTGTGGGCGGCCGCCCTGGTGTTCATCGCGGCGTGGATGCCGTTCAACAATGGTCTGCGTCCCGAAGGTCAGATCGCCACCGGCGCCCTCATCACGTACGTCCTGGTCGAACGGGCCATCGCGACCCGCCGCCTCACACCGGTGGGGCTGGCGATCATCGTGGCGGCCTTCACCCTGGGCATCCAGCCGACGGGGATCATCGCCGTCGCCGTTCTGTTGGCCGCCGGGCGACCGATTGTCCGCATCATCGTCACCCGAGCCCGGACCATCGGGATCTGGCCCGCGCTGTTACCGCTTGCCGCAGCCGGATTCGTCGTGCTGACAATCGTCTTCGCCGACCAAACCCTCGCGGCGGTTCGCGAGGCGACCGCGGTGCGTACCGCCATCGGACCCGCTCAACCCTGGTACACCGAGAACCTGCGGTACTTCTATCTGATTCTGCCGACCACCGACGCCGCCCTGTCACGCCGGTTCGGAATCCTGATGACCATCGCCTGCGTCGTCCCCTCGATGCTGATGTTGTTGCGCCGCAAACGAATTCCGGGCGTCGCCAGCGGCCCGGTCTGGCGACTGATCGGCGTCATCTTCGCCACGTTGTTCCTGCTCACCTTCGCCCCGACGAAATGGATTCACCACTTCGGGCTGTTCGCCGCCGTGGGCGCCGCGATGGCGGCGGTGGCGACCGTGCTGCTCGGTCCGGCGGTACTGCGGTCGCCACGCAACCGGATGGCGTTCCTGTCGGCCGTATTGTTCATCCTGGCTTTGTGTTTCGCCTCCACCAACGGCTTCTGGTACGTCTCCAGCTACGGCGTGCCGTTCAACGACAGCAGCCCCCATCTGGGGCCGGTCACCGCGAGCGCCGTCCTGTTCGCACTGTCCGTGCTGACCGCCGGCTACGCGGGTTGGTTGCATCTGGCCGCGCCCGCCGACGGCGAACCTCGCACCACCCGGCTGTTGACCGTCGCGCCCGTGCCGATCGCGGCCGGGTTGATGGTGCTGGTGTGTGTCGGGTCGATGTTGACCGGAGCCATCAAGGAATATCCCAGCTACTCCAATGGCTGGGCCAACCTACGCGAGCTCGCCGGCGGCTGCGGGCTGGCCGACGACGTCCTGGTCGAACCGGACGCCAACAGCGGGTTCCTGACGCCGATTCCCGGGAACTACGGGCCCCTGGGGCCATTGGGCGGTAGCGATCCGATCGGCTTCGATCCGAACGGTGTACCCGAACACACACTGGCAGAGTCGGTTTGGCAGGACCACCCCAAATCAGGGACCGACTACGACTGGGACGCGCCCACTGCTCTCGACGCTCCCGGAGTCAACGGCTCCGGCGTCGTGCTGCCTTACGGCCTCGATCCCGCTCGGGTGCCGGTTGCCGGCAGCTTCGTCTACGGGCCCCAGCGCGTCAGCACGCTCGCATCTGCCTGGTACCGGCTCCCTGCCGCCGATGCCGCGCACCCACTGGTCGTGGTCACCGCGGCCGGCACCATCACCGGCAACAGTGTCCTGTCGGGGCGCACCGACGCCCAGACCGTCGCACTCGAATACGGCACACCCGGCGCCGACGGCACACCGACCGCACGCGGCCGGCTCACGCCGTACGACATCGGCCCGCAACCGGCCTGGCGCAATCTGCGCTTCCCTCGCACCGCAATCCCCGCCGACGCCCGTTACGTCCGCGTCATTGCCGAGGACCAGTCGCTGGACATCGGCGACTGGGTGGCCGTCACCCCGCCGCGTGTCCCCGAATTGCGTTCAGTCCAGGAGTATCTCGGCTCGACGCAACCGATCCTCCTCGATTGGGCGGTGGGCCTGGTGTTCCCGTGCCAGCAGCCCATGTTGCATGCCAACGGCGTCACCCAGGTGCCCACTTACCGCATCTCCCCCGACTATCCCGCCAAGATCGAAATGCCCGACACCTGGCAATCCGGCGAAAACGGCGGCCCACTCGGCATCACCGATCTCCTGCTGCGCGCCCACGTCATGCCCACCTACCTGTCGCGGGACTGGGGACGTGACTGGGGATCACTGCGCAGATACACCCCGGTCGTCGATGCCTCCGAGGCGCATCTGGACCTCGGGACCGCGACCCGCAGCGGGCTGTGGAGCCCTGGCCCGATCCGCATCGGACCGTGACACCTACCGTCTGCGCCGGGGCCGCACCAACAGCGCGGCCACCAGGAAGCACAGCGCCCCGACGAAGGTCCCGAAGTTGGCCAGCCGCTCGTCGACCGTGACGCCGGTCTTGCGGACGAACGCCGCCAGTGCCGAGACCTGGAACGCGACGCAGCCCATCATGTTGATCCACGATGCTTGCCAGGCAACGGATTTCGGCGACCACAGGCCGACAACCAGGACCGCCAGCAGACCGCTGAGCAGGAAGGCCAGCGACCCGGCGGCGTCGGGCGCCCAGACGTAGCGCCGCTCGGCGAGCACGGCGTGCGCCCACACCGCCGCGCCGGTGCTGACGTTGAACAGCACCGTGCCCATGAATTGGATTGCCGCCGACCACCATTGGATCCCCGGCGGGGCCAGCACGTATTGCATCAGGGCGGCCGTGGTGAAGAACCACGACCCGATGAAGCACAGCACGTTCGCCGCTCCGGCCCCGGCCACCGCGGGAAACCCGGGGACCGTGGCCAGCGCGAAGAACGTCGAGCCGATGGCGAACAGCCAGCACTGCCTGCTGAGGGTGGCAAGGCCGGTCATGCCGCTCACGGCATTACAGGAAGCTGCGAATCCGCTCGCCGGTCTCCGACGTCGACAGCTTGGCGTCGCCGCGCGTCGAAAGGTGCTCGGCGACAGCCTTGTCCACGCGGGCCGCGGCGTCGGTCTCACCGAGGTGGGTCAGCAGCAGCGCCACGCTCATGATGGCGGCGGTCGGGTCGGCAAGACCCTGACCGGCGATGTCGGGCGCGCTGCCGTGCACCGGCTCGAACATCGAC
Organism: Mycobacterium sp. SMC-17; assembly: GCF_045310915.1. NCBI lineage: Bacteria > Bacillati > Actinomycetota > Actinomycetes > Mycobacteriales > Mycobacteriaceae > Mycobacterium > Mycobacterium sp. SMC-17. Next base: position 243,897 of record NZ_JBJIAK010000002.1, read on the forward strand.
GGATTGGTGCCCGTCGCGTCGATGTTGCCCGATGCCGCCAGGCCGATGCCGCCGGAGACGGCCGCGGCCAGGTCGGTGATGATGTCGCCGAACAGGTTGTCGGTGACGATCACGTCGAAGCGGCCCGGATCGGTGACCATGTAGATGGTCGCGGCGTCCACGTGCATGTAAGCGGTCTGGACGTCCGGGTACTCGGCCCCGATCTCGTCGACCGTGCGCGTCCACAGCGAGCCGGCGAACGCCAGCACGTTGTTCTTGTGCACCAGGGTCAGGTGCTTACGGCGCGTCCGGGCCTTCTCGAACGCGTAGCGGACCACACGCTCCACACCGAACCGCGTGTTGGTGGACACCTCGGTGGCCACCTCGTGCGGGGTGCCGACGCGGATGGCGCCACCGGTGCCGGTGTACGGCCCCTCGGTGCCCTCGCGGACGACGACGAAGTCGATGTCCGGGTTGCCGGCCAGCGGGCTGTCGACGCCTGCGAACAGCCGCGACGGCCGCAGGTTCACGTGGTGATCCAGGGCGAACCGCATCGTCAGCAGCAGGCCGCGCTCGAGCACGCCGCTGGGCACCGACGGATCGCCGATGGCGCCCAACAGGATTGCGTCGTGCGTCTTGAGCTCGTCGACCATGCCCTCGGGCAGGGTCTCTCCGGTCTCGTGGTAGCGCTTCGCGCCCACGTTGTACTCGGTGCGCTCGACACCGGGCAGCACGACGTCGAGGACCTTCAGTGCCTCGCCGATGACCTCGGGGCCGATGCCGTCACCGGCAATGACGGCGAGCTTCACGACAGATCCACCAGTTCCAGCGTGGTCGCGCCGACGGCCTCGCCGATCGCGCTGAGCACCTCGGCCGGCACCTCGCGGTCCAGCCGCAGCATGACCGTCGCGCCCGAACCGTCGGCGTCCTGCGACATCTGCGCGGCCAGGATGTTGACGTCGGCGCCGCCGAGCAGCGTGCCGATCTTGCCCAGGGCGCCCGGCTGGTCGCCGTAGTTCAGGATCAGGTTGATGCCCTCGGCGCGCAGGTCCAGGTTGCGGCCGTTGATCTGGACGACCTTCTCGACCAGCTGCGGACCGCTCAGGGTGCCCGACACGTTGACGACCGAGCCGTCGGCGGCAACGGCGCGCACGTCGACGACGCTGCGGTGGTTGGGGCTCTCGGTCTCGGTGGTGAGGACGGCCTCGACACCACGCTCGGCGGCCAGCGCCGGCGCGTTGACGAACGTCACCTGGTCCTCGATGACGGCCGAGAACAGGCCGCGCATCGCCGAAAGCTTCAGAATCTCAACATCTTCCGACGCCAGCTCGCCGAGCACCTCGACGTTCAGCGAGGCCGGGAGCGCCGGTGCCAGGGCACCGACCAGCAGGCCCAGCTTGCGGACCAGGTCGAGCCACGGCGCGACCTCTTCACCGACGACACCGCCGCCGACGTTGACGGCGTCCGGCACGAACTCGCCGGCCAGCGCCAGCTTCACGCTCGCGGCGACATCGGTGCCGGCACGGTCCTGGGCCTCTTCGGTGGAGGCACCCAGGTGCGGGGTCACGACGACCTGCGGCAGCTCGAACAGCGGGCTGTCGGTGCAGGGCTCGGTGGCGAACACGTCGAGGCCGGCGCCACGCACGTGGCCGCTGGTGATCGCGTCGGCCAGTGCCTGCTCGTCGATCAGGCCGCCGCGGGCGGCGTTGACGATGATGACGCCCGGCTTGGTCTTGGCCAGCGCTTCCTTGTTGATCAGGCCGGCGGTTTCCTTGGTCTTGGGCAGGTGCACCGAGATGAAATCAGCGCGACCCAAAAGCTCATCGAGGCTCAGCAGCTCGATACCCAGCTGGGCGGCGCGGGCCTGCGAGACGTAGGGGTCGTAGGCGACGATGTGCGCGCCGAACGCGGCCAGACGCTGCGCGACGAGCTGGCCGATGCGGCCCATGCCCACGACGCCGACGGTCTTGCCGTAGATCTCGGTGCCCGAGAACTTGGAGCGCTTCCAGGTGTGCTCGCGCAGCGTGGCGTCGGCGGCCGGGATCTGGCGGGCCGTCGACAGCAGCAGCGCCAGGGCGTGCTCGGCGGCGCTGTGGATGTTCGACGTCGGGGCGTTGACGACCAGCACGCCACGCGCGGTGGCGGCGTCGACGTCGACGTTGTCCAGGCCGACGCCGGCGCGGGCGACGATCTTGAGCTTGGGCGCCGCGGCCAGCACCTCGGCGTCCACCGTGGTGGCCGAGCGCACCAGCAGGGCGTCGGCATCCGGCACGGCGGCCAGCAGCTTCTCGCGGTCGGGGCCGTCGACCCAACGGACCTCTACCTGGTCGCCGAGGGCGGCGACGGTCGATTCGGCGAGTTTGTCAGCGATGAGTACGACAGGAAGGCTCACGCGCACAGACTAGTGGTCCAGGTTGCGCGCTTTCCAATCGCGGTTACCTAGACTTCCCGCTCCCTAGGATCGAGTGGTGGACGTCACCGTAGTCGGTAGTGGACCCAACGGACTGGCCGCGGCCGTCATCTGCGCGCGAGCCGGGCTGTCGGTCCGGGTCATCGAGGGTCAGCCGACCCCTGGCGGCGGCGCCCGCAGCGCCCCTGACCCCAAGTTTCCCGGCGTTTTGCACGACGTCTGCTCGGCGGTGCATCCGCTGGGTGTCGCGTCGCCGTTCTTCGCGGAGTTCGACCTCGCGGCCCGCGGGGTGCAGATGGTGACGCCGGAGATCTCGTACGCCAACCCGCTCTCCGGACGCCCGGCCGCGATCGCGTACCGCTCACTGGACCGCACGTGCGCGGAGCTCGACCACGGCGCGTCGTGGCGACGGCTGCTGGGTCCGCTGGTCGAGCACGTCGACGGTGTCCTCGGCTTCTTCCTCGGCGACAAGCGGTCACTGCCGCCGGATCTGCCGAGCACCGTGCGTGCCGGGCTGCGCGTGCTGGCCCAGGGCAGTCCGGCGTGGCGCCTGCTGCGCGGCGACGACGCCCAGGCCCTCTTCACCGGCGTCGGCACCCACGCCATCCATCCCATGCCCTCGCCCGTCAACAGCGGCGCGGGCATCATGCTCAGCACCGTCGCGCACACCGCGGGCTGGCCCGTTCCCGTCGGCGGCACCCAGACCATCACCGATGCGCTGATCGCCGATCTGCGCGCGCACGGCGGCGAGCTCGTCACCGGCTCCCCCGTCACGAGCCCGCCCGGCGGCGTGGTCATCTACGACACGTCGCCGACCGCCCTGCTCGACATCTACGGACCAGCTGTTCCCGAGCGCTACGCAAAAGCATTGCGCCGCTATAAGTTCGGTCCCGGCGTCTGCAAGATCGACTTCGTGCTGTCCGGTGAAATCCCCTGGCGCGACCCGCGAATGGCGTCATCGCCCACCGTCCACCTCGGGGGCACCCGGGCCCAGATGGCGCACGCCGAGCGCGAGATCTGGCAGGGCCGCCATGCCGAGCACCCCATGACGCTGGCCGCACTGCCACATCTGGCCGATCCGTCGCGCATCGACGCCCAGGGCCGTCGGCCGTTGTGGACCTACTGCCACGTCCCCGCGGGCTCGACCGTCGACCAGACCGAGACCGTGATCGCGTTGTTCGAAGACGCCGCACCGGGATTCCGCGATCTGGTGCTGGCGGCGCGCGCGGTGCCGGCCGCCGAGATGTCGCGGCACAACGCCAATTACATCGGCGGCGACATCATCGTCGGCGGCGCGACGCTCAAGGCAGCGATGATCGGGCCGACGCTGCGCGCCAACCCGTGGACCACGCCGATCCCCCAGGCGTATCTCTGTTCGTCGGCCACCCCGCCGGGCACCGGCGTCCACGGGATGGCGGGCCTCTATGCCGCGCGCACCGTGCTGCGTCGTGAATTCGGAGTGAAGACGCTGCCGTCGCTCGCGCCATAGTGTTGGCTTGGCTCATGGCCAAGCTCTCTGTGATCTTCTACTCCGCGACCGGGCACGGTACGTCCATGGCGCAGCGCATCGCGAGCACCGCACAATCCTGCGGTGCCGAGGTGCGGCTGCGGCCCGTCGCCGAGACCGCGACGCCCGAGTCCTTCGCACACAACCCGGCCTGGACCGCGAATTACCAAGCGACCAAAGATCTTCCGGCCGCCACAGGCGATGACATCGTGTGGGCCGACGCGGTGATCTTCGGCTCGCCGACCCGCTTCGGCTCGGTCGCCTCGCAGCTGCGGGGATTCCTGGACTCCCTCGGCGGCCTGTGGTCCAAGGGCGTGCTGGCGGACAAGGTGTACGCCGGCTACACCTCGACCAACACCGCACATGGTGGCCAGGAGACGACACTGTTGTCGCTCTACATCACGCTGATGCACTGGGGCGGCATCATCGTGCCGCCCGGTTACACCGATCCACTCAAGTTCGCCGACGGCAACCCGTACGGCGTGAGCCTGCTGGCCAATCACGACAACATCCGTCAGTTCGACGACAACACCTACTCGGCGCTGGACCACCTGGCGCGGCGGGTCGTCACGGTGGCAAACCGGTTGGGTGGCTAGGAGAATATGTGTCGGGGCACCCCTGCCGGCCGACTTACGGTTGATGGGTGACATTCGCAGGCACAGCCCGCCTGGTGGGCGCGGTACCCAATGAGCGCTGGTTCGCCGTCGGCGATCTGGAGCTCTATCAGATGCGCCCGCCGTTGTGCGGGTATCACGTGATCGCGGCCGAGCGGAGCATGTGGGCCATGCGCGCCCAGGCCATCTACCCGGATGGCCGCATCGAACCGCCCGAGCCCGATGATCCCGTGTCCACCGACTTCTACGGGGTGGCCGGCGAGGGCCTCGACATCGACCGTTCCGTCAAGCTGCCCGGCAGCGCCGACGGCCGCAACGTCGCCCGCGCGCTGGCGAGCATCGGATACACCGTCTACTGAAAACGACGAAAGGCCGGTTACCGCACGCTGTTTCGCGTGCCGTAACCGGCCTTTCGGGCGTCAGAGACTAGGCGGTCTCGGTGATCGGCCGGTCGACCCAGCTCATCAGGTCGCGCAGCTTCTTGCCGGTGACCTCGATCGGGTGCTCGGCGTTGGCCTTGCGCAGACCCTCGAGCTCCTTGTTGCCGCCCTCGACGTTGGCGACCAGGCGCTTGACGAAGGTGCCGTCCTGGATGTCCTTCAGGATGGCGCGCATGCGCTCCTTGGTGTCGGCGTCGATGACCCGCGGGCCCGACAGGTAGCCACCGAACTCAGCGGTGTCGGACACCGAGTAGTTCATGCGGGCGATGCCACCCTCGTACATCAGGTCGACGATGAGCTTGAGCTCGTGCAGCACCTCGAAGTAGGCCATCTCCGGGGCGTAGCCGGCCTCGACCATGACCTCGAAACCGGTCTTGACCAGTTCCTCGGTACCACCACAGAGGACGGCCTGCTCACCGAACAGGTCGGTCTCGGTCTCTTCCTTGAAGGTGGTCTTGATGACGCCGGCGCGGGTGCCGCCGATGCCCTTGGCGTAGGACAGCGCCAGCGCCTGGCCCTCACCCTTGGGGTCCTGGTCGATGGCGATCAGGGCCGGGACGCCCTTGCCGTCGACGAACTGACGACGCACCAGGTGGCCGGGGCCCTTGGGGGCGACCATGCCGATGGTGACGTTGGCCGGGGGCTTGATCAGGCCGAAGTGGATGTTGAGGCCGTGGCCGAAGAACAGCGCGTCGCCGTCCTTGAGGTTGGGCTCGATGTCATTGGTGAAGATCTCGGCCTGCGCGGTGTCGGGCGCCAGCAGCATGATGACGTCGGCCCAGGCGGCCACGTTCGCGGGAGTGTCGACCTCGAGGCCCTGCTCGGTGACCTTCTCGCGGGACTTCGAGCCTTCCTTCAGGCCGACCTTGACCTGCACACCCGAGTCGCGCAGCGAAAGCGAATGCGCGTGTCCCTGGCTGCCGTAGCCGATGACGCCGACCTTGCGCCCCTGGATGATCGACAGGTCCGCATCGTCGTCGTAGAACATCTCAACTGCCACTTGCTTTTCCTTACCCTGTTGTTTCTGTTGTTGAAGCTCTGTTGTTCGAAGATTTACTTGGCCGCGCCGATGCCACGCGGGCCGCGCGCCAACGAAACCACACCGGACTGCACCAGCTCGCGAATACCATACGGCTCCAGAACTCGCAGCAATGCGTCGAGCTTCTCCTGGGTGCCGGTGGCCTCCACGGTCAGCGATTCGGTCGACACGTCGACGACCTTCGCGCGGAACAGGTTGACGGCCTCGATCACCTGACCGCGGGTGCTGGCGTCGGCCCGCACCTTGATCAGCGCCAGCTCACGGGATACGGAGTTGTCCGGCTCCTGCTCCACGATCTTGATGACGTTGATCAGCTTGTTGAGCTGCTTGGTGATCTGCTCGAGCGGCAGCTGCTCTTCCACGCAGACCACGATGGTCATGCGGGACATGTTCTTCTGCTCGGTGGCGCCGACCGCCAGCGACTGGATGTTGAAGCCACGCCGCGAGAACAGCGCCGCCACGCGGGCGAGCACACCGGGGGTGTCCTCGACGAGAACCGAGAGAGTGTGTGTTGTCGCCATGTCGCTTACACCTGATCCTCGTTGTCGAACAGCGGACGGATATCGCGCGCCGCCATGATCTCGTCATTGCTGGTGCCTGCCGCGACCATCGGCCACACCTGGGCGTCGGCCCCGACGATGAAGTCGATGACGACGGGGCGGTCGTTGATCTCACGGGCCTGCCGGATGACGTCCTCGACGTCCTCGGCACGCTCGCAGCGCAGACCGACGCAACCCAGCGCTTCGGCCAGCATCACGAAGTCCGGGATGCGGTGCGAGTGCGTCGACAGGTTGGTCTGGCTGTACCGCTCGTCGTAGAACAGCGTCTGCCACTGCCGCACCATGCCCAGGTTGCCGTTGTTGATCAGCGCAACCTTGATCGGCGCCCCTTCGAGGGCGCAGGTGGCCAGCTCCTGGTTGGTCATCTGGAAGCAGCCGTCACCGTCGATGGCCCACACCTCGGCCTCCGGGCGGGCGAACTTGGCGCCCATCGCGGCCGGGATGGAGAAGCCCATGGTGCCGAGACCGCCCGAGTTCAGCCAGGTCTTCGGGTTCTCGTACTTGATGAACTGTGCGGCCCACATCTGGTGCTGGCCGACGCCCGCCACGTACAGCGCGTCCGGCCCGGCGATCTGGCCCAGCTTCTCGATGACGTACTCCGGCGAGAGGCTGCCGTCGCTCTGCGGGCCGTAGCTCAGCGGGTAGGTGTCCTTGACGCCGTTCAGGTAGGCCCACCAGTCGGCGAGATCGAGCGTGTCGGCGGCAACGCCGTCACGCCGCAGCGCCGCGAGCAGGTCGACGATGACGTTCTTGATGTCACCGACGATCGGCACATCGGCGTGCCGGTTCTTGCCGATCTCGGCGGGGTCGATGTCCGCGTGGATCACCTTGGCGTCGGGTGCGAACGACGACAGCTGGCCTGTGACCCGGTCGTCGAAGCGGGTGCCGAGGGCGATCAGCAGGTCGCTCTTCTGCAGCGCCGCCACGGCGGAGACCGTGCCGTGCATGCCGGGCATGCCCATGTGCTGCGGGTGGCTGTCGGGGAACGCGCCGCGCGCCATCAGGGTGGTGACGACGGGAATGCCGGTCAGCTCGGCGAGTTCCAGCAGCTCCGCGGACGCCTCGCCGCGGATGACGCCGCCACCGACGTACAGCACGGGCTTGCGCGACGCGGCGATCAGCTTGGCGGCCTCACGGATCTGGCGGCTGTGCGGCTTGGTGTTCGGCTTGTAGCCGGGCAGGTCGATGACCGGCGGCCAGCTGAAGGTGCACTGACCTTGCAGCACGTCCTTCGGGATGTCGACGAGGACGGCGCCGGGACGGCCGGAGGCGGCGATGTGGAACGCCTCGGCGATCACCTTCGCGATGTCGTCACCGTTGCGGACCAGGAAGTTGTGCTTCGTGATCGGCATGGTGATGCCGGAGATGTCGGCTTCCTGGAAGGCGTCGGTGCCGATCAGGCCGCGGCCGACCTGGCCGGTGATCGCGACGACCGGGATCGAGTCCATCTGGGCGTCGGCCAGCGGCGTGACCAGGTTGGTGGCGCCCGGGCCCGAGGTGGCCATCATCACGCCGACCTTGCCGGTGGCATGCGCATAGCCCGACGCGGCGTGGCCGGCGCCCTGCTCGTGCCGCACCAGGACGTGGCGCACCTTCTTCGAGTCGAACAGCGGGTCGTAGACCGGCAGCACGGCACCGCCGGGAATGCCGAAGATGGTGTCGACGTCGAGTTCCTCGAGCGACCGGACGACGGCCTGGGCACCGGTCATCTGTTGCGGGGCAACGGCTTTGGAAGAACCGTTCACAGTGCCGCCGAGGCCGCCGGCGCCGTTGGCCTGCTGCGTCGACTCTGGCGGTCGCGTGGTGGGTGCGCTCACTCTTGTCCTCTTGATCGTGTTGCGGTTTTGGCGTTCCCGGGCAAACAAAAAACCCCCGTCAGCGTCTGCTGCTGTACGAGGGTTGCGCGTCGATGCTTGTAGTCGGCTTAGTCAGCCTGGTCACGCACCAACGCGCCCAGTTACTACAAGCAATGCCGAGGTCTGCATAACGGTGACGGTAGTCCTCGCGGTGCACGCAGGTCAAATCAGTTCCTTGCCGGACACACCCGGCAACCGTCCGACCCGCCGCCTGGGAAGATGAGAGGTGTGAGCCGCCGAACCGCCTCGACCGCACCCCGACCCGTCGTGATCAAGATCCCGGGGGTCGCCCATCTGGCGGTGGGGTTCTTCGCCATCGGCCTGCTGGCCCTGGTGTTCGCCGGGCCGGCCTGGTGCGCGGTGCTGCTCGTCATCCCGATCCTGTTGTCGGCGATGGTGATTCGCTACCGCACGGTGGCCGACAAGAAGGGCGTCACGGCACGGTCGCTGCTCGGCAGCCGGACGGTGACGTGGCAGGACATCAAGGGGCTGCGTTTCGACCGCTCCAAATGGGCCAAGGCCGAACTGACCGACGGCACCGAATTGCGCCTGCCGGGTGTGACGTTCGCGTCACTGCCGGTGCTGACGGCCGCCAGCGGCGGCGTCGTGCCCAATCCGTACAACGAGTGAGCCGGCCCCGCGGCCGATCACACGTCGATCCAGCTCAGTGCAGCGGGTTCGACCCGTTCAGCAGCAGCCAGACGCCGACGCCCGCGCCGATCCCGAGCAGCAGGCACAGGATCGACCCGATGAAGGGCCGGCGGGCCCAACCACGTCCGGCGTCGAAGCCGTAGAGCCCCGGCCCGGTCAGGGTCAGCGCCGCGGCCAGCACGATCAGCGTCACGAGGTACTCGTGACCCTCGGGCAGGAAGTACGGGAAGTAGCCGTGCACCGGCTGTGCGGCCACCTCCACGGCGAGTGCGTTGACCAGGTAGCCCAGCGCGACAGCGGCGGCCACCGGCGTGAACAGCCCCAGGACCAACAGGACACCGGCGCCGATCTGCGCCCCGGTGGCGAGATAGGTCAGGATCCCGGCGTGCTGGAAGCCGGCGGCGGCCAGCGCGTGCTCGTACCCGTTCAGGCCCTGCCCGCCCCACCAGCCGAACGCCTTCTGCAGGCCGTGTACCACCAGCCAGGCGCCCAGGCCGACGCGCAGCACCATGAGTCCGAGGTCCTGGGTGCCGCGGCGCTTGGCGACCCGCACCCGGGCGTCGGTCTCGGGGTCGGGTTCGATCTCGGCGGGGCCCAATGCCTGGGACGCCTGCTCCGCATGCCTCTCCCGGGGTTGCACGTACGGCAGCGGCTCGGGTTCGTGCATCAGGTCGAACGCCATCGAGGACGGCGACGGAGACGACGCTGAGGTCACCTCGGTGACGTCTTCCGATGATGCGGTGTCGAACCGTGGGATGGCGGTGGTCGCCGCCGCCTCACCGCCATCCGCACCGCCACTACCGCGGTAGGTCGTGATGGGCAGGTCGTCTTCGGGATCGACCAGGCGTGCCGACGCGGGCCTGGCGGCCGACTCATCGGGCCGTTGCCATGCACGCGGGTCATGGGAAGTACTGGTCATGATTGCCAGGGTAAGTGCAGTTGCACCGCTGACCGTGGATTTAAAGGGTGGTTTGACCGGCTTGTTCACCGGATTTGCCGCGCCCGGCGCACGGCCCCACCGTGGCGAGCACTGCCGAACAGTCCGTAACCTGGCGGGCATGACATTGCGGCGGTCGACGCAGACTGCGCTGACGAAGCCCCGACGCCGGCCTGAGCGCCCCAGCTCCGCACCCGCTCGACGGGTCCTGGCGCTGTGCGCCATCGCTTTGCTGGCGCTCCCGGGCTGCGCCCGTTTCGATTCGGCCGCCTCCGAGCCGTTCACCATCGAGCCCGACCTCGGTGGTGCCCCGAGCTCGACGCCGCCGCCACCGCCGCCGCTGCCGCCGAACCCGTTCCCGAAGGCATGCCCGGCACCGGCTGTCCTGCAGGGCTGTCTCGAGAGCACCAGCGGCCTGATCATGGGCGGCGACAGCAAGTCGGCCATCGTCGCCGAGCGTGTCACCGGCGCCGTCAAGAACATCGCCACCAACGCGGAACCCAAGGTCAAGACCGTGATTCCGGTCGACGCATCCGGTGACGGCGGCCTGATGGACATCGTCCTGTCGCCGAGCTACCAGCAGGACCGGCTGATGTACGCGTACATCACCACCCCCACCGACAACCGGGTGGTCCGGATCGCCGACGGCGACGTCCCCAAGCCCATCCTCACCGGCATCCCCAAGGGCCCCACAGGCAACACCGGAGCACTGATCTTCACCAGCCCGACGACCCTCATGGTGCTCACCGGGGACGCCGGAAACCCTGCCGCCGCGGCCGATCCGGCTTCGCTGGCGGGCAAGCTGCTGCGCATCGAGCAGCCGACGACCGTGGGCCAGGCGCCGCCGACCACCGCGTTGTCGGGCATGGGCGCCGGCGGCGCCCTGTGCATCGACGGCGCCAGCGGGGCGCTGTATGTCACCGACCGCACGCCGACGGCCGATCGGCTGCAGAAGATCACCAAGGACTCGAAGGTGTCCACGGTGTGGAGCTGGCCCGACCGGCCCGGTGTCGCCGGCTGCGTGGCGACCGACAACACCGTCATGGTCAACCTCGTCAACACCAAGAAGACGGTGGCGCTGCGGTTGGCGAAGGACACCGGCGCAGTGACAGGTGATCCCGAGGCGCTGCGCACCGACACCCACGGCCACGTCTTCGCGCTGAAGCTCTCCCCCGACGGCAACATCTGGGGCGCCACGGTGAACAAGACGGCCGGCGACGTCGAGAAGTTCGACGACGTCGTGTTCCCGCTGTTCCCGCAGGGCGGATTCCCGCGTAGCACGGACGACAAGACGTAATTGGCGCCCGACATGAGGGTCGCTCGATGATGCGCGCCTGCCCGGCCGACTTCGCTCGGCTGGCCGGCTACCTGGGCTTTTCCTGCGACGACGATTCCTGGGTCAAGGTGCGCAACCCCCTGACCCTTGCCCACTGGACCATGCCGGTCGTCGAGCTGCTGATGCTGGTCGGCGCGGCACTGGCCCTGGCCTACGCGCTGCGGCGCGTCCGGCGGGACCCGACCGGCATCGCCATCTGGCTGGCGTCGGTGGTCTATGCGCTGGTGACCGAACTCCCCCGGCATCCACCGGACATCTTCGCCGGCACCCGACTCGGGGTCATGTTGGTGCACAACGTGTTCAGCGTCGATTTCGTCGACGGGCGGCTACCGCTGTACATCGTGGCGCTGTACCCGGCGACCATCACGCTCGCCTATGACATCGTCCGCGCCACCGGGGTCTTCGAACGGCGCGGCGCGGTCATCGGCGCCATCTGCGTCGGCTTCGTGCACGGCTGCGTCTACGGCGTGTTCGACCACCTCGGCCCGCAGCTGCGCTGGTGGGTGTGGAACACCGCGAATCCCCTGAATCACCCGACGCTCGGCTGCGTGCCGGTCAGCAGCTGGGTCAGCCTCGCGGTGGTCGGGCCCGCGGCGGTCGCGTTCCTGGTGCATGTCCTGGTCGGGCGCCAGGTGGCCGCGGGCACACCACCGGGTGCGGTGTCGATGGCCTGGCGCATCCCGGTCATCAGCGTGCTGGCACCGGTGATCATGGGACTACTCAGCCTGCCGACGTTGCTCTCCGCCCAGCACAGCGCGACGCAGTACGCGGTCCTCGGGGTAGAGGTGGCGGTGTTCTTCTTCGTGACGGTGCCCGTCCTGATTCAGGACTGGCGGATCACGCGCCACGTCGGCACGCAGCACCCGAGTCCGTACGTGCGGGTGTTCGGGGTGCTGTACCTGCTCACGTTCACGGTGCTCTGGCTGGCCGCGCTGCCCGACTTCGCCGGCGCCATCGACGGCGTCACCGGTGCGGGCACGCCGACCGGCAATCTGCCCTGCGCTGCGGTGTGTTTCGTGATCGCGGGCTACTGCGTCGCGGGCGTCTCGTCATTGCGTCCGCAGGCCACGCCCGCGCCGCAGCCGGCGCTGCGCTAGCTGCAGGCCGCGATCACGAGTTCGCGCACGCGCGCGGCGTCGGCCTGTCCCTTGGTGGCCTTCATAACCGCGCCGACGATCGCACCCGCGGCCTGGACCTTGCCGCCGCGAATCTTGTCGGCGATGTCGGGCTGGGCTGCCAGCGCCTCGTCGATCGCGGCCTGGATGAGCGAATCGTCGCGCACCACAACGAGACCGCGGTCGTTCATGACCTGCTCGGGCTCACCCTCGCCGGCCAGCACGCCCTCGACGACCTGGCGGGCCAGCTTGTTGGACAGCTTGCCGTCGTCGACCAGCTTGACCACCGCGGCGACCTGGGCCGGGGTGATGGCCAGCGCGTCCAGTTCGATGCCGGATTCATTGGCCTTCTGCACCAGGAAGTTGCCCCACCAGGCGCGGGCCGCCTCGCTGGACGCGCCGTGCTCGACGGTCGCGGCCACCAGCTCGACCGCGCCGGCGTTGACGAGGTCACGCATGACCTCGTCCGAGATGCCCCAGTCTTCCTGAATCCGCTTGCGCACCAACCACGGAAGTTCGGGGATGGTGCCGCGCAGCCGCTCCACCAGCTCGTCGGACGGCGCGATGGGCTCCAGGTCCGGCTCCGGGAAGTAGCGGTAGTCCTCGGCGGTTTCCTTGCTGCGGCCGGCCGTGGTGTGCCCGTCCTCGTGGAAGTGCCGGGTCTCCTGCGTGATGGTGCCGCCGGACTGCAGCACGGCGGCCTGCCGGCGCATCTCGTAGCGGACCGCCACCTCGACGCTCTTGAGCGAGTTGACGTTCTTGGTCTCGGTGCGGGTGCCGAACTCCGCGGCGCCCTTGAGCTTGAGCGAGACGTTGGAGTCGCAGCGCATCGAGCCCTGGTCCATGCGGACGTCGGAAACGTCCAAGCCGCGCAACAGGTCCCGCAGCGCGGTGACGTACGCGCGGGCGATCTCCGGGGCGCGCTCGCCGGCGCCCTCGATGGGCTTGGTGACGATCTCCACCAACGGCACGCCGGCCCGGTTGAAGTCGGCCAGCGACGTCGTGGCCCCGGAGATGCGGCCGGTGTCGCTGCCCAGGTGGGTCAGCTTGCCGGTGTCCTCCTCCATGTGAGCGCGCTCGATCTCGACGCGCCAGGTGCTGCCGTCCTCCAGCGGGACGTCGAGGTAGCCGTTGACGGCGATGGGCTCGTCGTACTGACTGATCTGATAGTTCTTCGGCTGATCCGGGTAGAAGTAGTTCTTCCGGGCGAACCGGCCCCACGGCGCGATATCGCAGTTCAGCGCGAGCCCGATCCGGATCGCGGACTCCACGGCCGCCTCGTTGACGACCGGCAGCGCACCGGGCAGACCGAGGCACACCGGGCACACCAGTGTGTTCGGCTCGGCGCCGAACCGGTTCGCACAACCACAGAACATCTTGGTCTCGGTGGACAGCTCGACGTGGACTTCCATGCCCATGACGGGCTCGTACGTCGCGAGGACGTCGTCGTAGTCGAGAAGGTCTGCGTCAGCCATGCGCCTGATCCTAGTTGTCGTTCACCGGCCATTTCCCGGGGCCGGTTACCCTCCGCGGATGCTCGCACGCATCGGCGCCCTGCTGACCACCTTCGCGCTGACGGCCATGCCCGTCGCATCGGCCGATTCCGGCGACTTCGACCTGCAGGCGCACCGCGGCGGACGCGGCGAGACCACCGAGGAATCGCTGCGCGCGTTCACCAAGGCCATCGAGCTGGGTGTCACGACGCTGGAACTCGACATCGTCCTCGCCAAGGACGGTGCACCGATGGTGTGGCACGACCCGGCCATCCAGCCCGAGAAGTGCACCGACACCGGCCCAGCCTTCCCCGGCGACCCGCAATACCCGTACGTCGGCAAGCTCGTCCACGACCTCACGCGGGCCCAGCTGCACACGCTGAACTGCGGCAAGCTGCTCGACGGATTCCCGGCCGCCGAAGTGGTGACCGGCAACAAGATCGCCACCCTCGATCAGGTTTTCGCGCTCGCGGACGCGCACCACGCGGGCGTCCGGTACAACATCGAAACCAAGATCGAAGCCGACAAGCCTGAAAGTTCGGCCACGCCACAGCAATTCGTCGACGTCATCCTCGCCACGGTGCGGGCTGCCGGCAAGGTCGACAAGGTGGAGATCCAGAGTTTCGACTGGCGCACACTGCCGCTCGTCCGCCAGCACGAACCCGGTATCCCCTTGGTGGCGCTCTGGGACGAGACGACCTGGGTGCCGAACTCGGCGTGGACGGCAGACGTGAACCCCGCCGTCGTCACCGATCCGATTGCGGGGGCGGCGTCGGTCGGCGCGAACATCCTGTCGCCCGGCTACTCGGTGCCCTACGGCCTGACGCCGAAGGATCCGGATTTCGCCCTGGTCGCCGACAGCGCATTCATCGATCGCGCACATGCCCGCGGGCTCAAGGTGATTCCGTGGACGATCAACGACGCCGACACCATGAAGGCACAGATCGCGGCCGGCGCCGACGGCATCATCACCGACTATCCGAGCCGGCTGCGCGCGGTGGAATCCGAATTCGGCATGCCACTACCGAAGGCCTACCGCTAGCCGAAGAACTCGGCCGCGTCGTCGTAACGGCTCTGCGGCACGAGCTTGAGTTGCCGGACCGCGTCGGCCAACGGCACCCGGCCGATCTCCTGGCCCTGCAACGACACCATCATCCCGTACTCCCCCGCGTGCGCGGCGTCGGCGGCGTTGATCCCGAACCGGGTCGCCAGCACCCGGTCATGGGGCGTCGGCGTGCCGCCGCGCTGCACGTGACCGAGCACCGTGGTGCGGACTTCCTTGCGGATCCGCTTCTCGATCTCGATGGCCAACTGCTGGGCGACCCCGGTGAATCGCACATGCCCGAATTCGTCAATTCCGCCGTCGCGCAACTGCATTGACCCCTCGGCCGGCCGCGCGCCTTCGGCGACGACGCAGATGAAATGCGAATCTCCGCGTACGAAGCGCTGTTTCACCAGTCGGCACACCTCTTCGACGTCGAACGGCTGCTCCGGGATCAGGGTCATGTGCGCGCCGGCGGCCATGCCGGCGCCGAGCGCGATCCAGCCCGCATGGCGCCCCATCACCTCGACGAGCATCACCCGCTGATGCGACTCGGCCGTGCTGTGCAGCCGGTCGATGGCCTCGGTGGCGATCATCAGCGCGGTGTCGTGGCCGAAAGTGACGTCGGTGCAATCGATGTCGTTGTCGATGGTCTTGGGCACACCCACGACGGGGACGTTCTCTTCGGCCAGCCAGTGCGCCGCCGTCAGCGTGCCTTCGCCGCCGATCGGGATCAGCACGTCGATGCCGTTGTCCTCGAGCGTCTGCTTGATCTGGTCCAGCCCGGCCCGCAGCTTGTCGGGGTTGACGCGCGCCGTGCCCAGCATGGTGCCGCCCTTGGCCAGCAGCCGGTCGTTGCGGTCGTCGTTCTTGAGCTGCTCGCGGCGGTTCTCCAGCAGGCCACGCCAGCCGTCCCGGAACCCGACGACCGTCGAGCCGTACCGGGCATCGCAGGTGCGAACCACCGCCCGGATCACCGCATTCAGGCCAGGACAGTCACCACCACCGGTCAGCACACCTATCCGCATGACCCCATACTGCCCGCTCGCGGGTTCTCGTTCTCGCCGAATGTGCGGCGGGGTCGCCTCTAGAGTGCGGTGGGCAGGGCGCCGCGGGCGGCTTCGTAGGCCGCGCCGACGCGGTACAGCCGGTCGTCGGCCAGGGCCGGTGCCATGATCTGCAGCCCGACCGGCAGGTTGTCGTCCGGCGATAGGCCCGACGGCACCGACATGCCGCAGTGGCCGGCCAGGTTCAGCGGCAGCGTGCACAGGTCGAACAGGTACATCGCCAGCGGGTCGTCGACCTTCTCGCCCAGCCCGAACGCGGTGGTCGGGGTGGTCGGGGTGACCAGCACGTCGACCTTCTCGTAGGCGCGATCGAGGTCGCGCGCGATCAGGGTGCGCACCTTCTGAGCCTGGTTGTAGTAGGCGTCGTAGTACCCCGACGACAGCGCGTAGGTGCCGATCATGATGCGGCGCTTGACTTCTGGCCCGAATCCGGCGGCACGCGTCAGCGCCATGACCTCTTCGGCGCTGTGGGTGCCGTCGTCGCCGACCCGCAGGCCGTAGCGCATCGCGTCGAAGCGCGCGAGGTTCGACGACACCTCGGACGGCAGGATCAGGTAGTAGGCCGCCAGCGAGTAGTCGAAGTTCGGGCAGTCGACCTCGGTGATCTCGGCGCCGAGCTCGGTCAGCTGGTCCACCGCGGTGTTGAACGACGACAGCACGCCGGGCTGGTAACCCTCGCCGGTGTGCAGCTGCTTCACGACACCGATCCGGACGCCCTTGAGGTCGCCCGCGGCGCCGGCCCGGGCCGCCGCGACCACATCGGGCACGGGCGCGTCGACCGAGGTGGAGTCGCGCGGGTCGTGGCCGGCGATCACCTGGTGCAGCAGCGCGGTGTCGAGCACCGTGCGGGCGCACGGGCCGCCCTGATCCAGCGACGACGCGCAGGCGATCAAGCCGTACCGCGAGACGGTGCCGTAGGTGGGTTTGACGCCGACGGTCGCGGTCAGCGCGGCAGGCTGACGGATCGACCCACCGGTGTCGGTGCCGATCGCCAGCGGCGCCTGGAACGCGGCGAGCGCCGCGGCGCTACCGCCACCGGAACCACCCGGCACGCGGTTGACGTCCCACGGATTGCGGGTCGGGCCGTAGGCCGAGTTCTCGGTGGACGACCCCATGGCGAACTCGTCCATGTTGGTCTTGCCGAGGATCGGGATTCCGGCCGCGCGCAGCTTCGCGGTCACGGTCGCGTCGTACGGCGACCGCCAGCCCTCGAGAATCTTCGAGCCGGCCGTGGTCGGCGCGTCGGTGGTGGTGAAAACGTCCTTGAGCGCCAACGGAACACCGGCGAGCGGCGATGCCAGCGGCTCGCCGGCAGCCACCTGCTTGTCGACCGCGGCGGCAGCGGCGAGTGCCTCCTGGGCACCCACATGCAGGAACGCGTGGTAGGTCTCGTCGGTGGCGGCGATCTGGTCCAGGTGCGCCTGGGTGACCTCGGTGGCCGACACGTCGCCGGCGGCGATCTTCTCGCCGAGCGTGGCGGCGTCGAAACGGATCAGGTCGCTCACTCTGCTTCTCCCAAGATGCGGGGCACGGCGAACCGGCCGTCCTCGGCCCGCGGGGCCTGCGCCAGCGCCTGGTCCTGCGTCAGGCTGGCCACCTCGGCGTCGGGCCGGGTGATGTTGACCTCTTTGAGCGGATTGCCGGTCGCCTCGATACCGGTGACGTCGACGGCCTGAATCTTGCCGACGTGCGCCAGGATGGCATCGAGCTGGCCTGCGAAACTGTCCAGCTCACCATCGGTCAGGGCGAGCCGGGCCAGATTCGCCAGATGGGCGACATCGTCCCGGGAAATCTTCGACACGTCGAAACAGCCTAGTGGGGAGCCCGATGGGCGCCGCGACGGGGAACGTATCCGTGACACGCGCCGCACCGGCACGTCCTGCCATCGCCACGACGCTGTGCAACAGTTGTCGCGTGTCCTCCTATCTGCTGCGGGTGCAGCTCGAAGACCGCCCCGGTAGCCTCGGCTCGCTGGCGGTGGCTCTCGGCTCGGTGGGCGCCGACATCCTGTCGCTCGACGTCGTCGAGCGCGGTCCGGGCTACGCGATCGACGATCTGGTGGTCGAACTGCCGCTCGGGTCCATGCCCGACGCCCTGATCACCGCCGCGGAGGCCCTCAAGGGCGTGTACGTGGACAGCATTCGGCCCCACACCGGGTTGCTCGAGGCCCATCGCGAGCTGGAACTCATCGACCACGTGGCGGCCGCCAAAGGCAAGGCCGCGCGCCTCCAGACGCTGGCCGACGAGGCACCGCGCGTGTTGCGGGTCGGGTGGTGTGTCGTGGTGGCCGGCGGCAAGGACGGCGTGGCGCCCCATCGCATCACCGGCAGTCCGGGCGCGCCCGAGACGCTCGCCAGCTCAGCGCCGTGGCTGCCGCTCGAGCACGCCGCCGCACTGGACGCCACCGGCGACTGGGTGCCGCAGTTCTGGCAGGACATCGACACCACCCTGGCCGCCGCGCCGTTGGGTGACCCCCACACGGCGATCATGCTGGGCCGCCCGGGTGGGCCGGCCTTCCGTCCGTCTGAGGTCGCGCGGCTGGGGTATCTCGCCGGCATCGTCGCGACCATCGTGCGATAGCGGTCAGCGGTAGCGCACCGAGGCGACGAGCACCGCGGTCAGCGCCGCGCTGACCGCCGGCCGAGCAAGGCCGAGCCCACCGGCCTGACTTGCGTTGGTCAGCAGGAAGGCGACCGCCGCGCCCAACGGACGAGTCAGGACAAAACAACCCCAGAAGCCCGCCGTCGACATGCCACCGGACAAGCGGCATGTCACCGCCACACCGGCGATCAGCACTGCCCACAGCACGAGCTGAAGAACCGGGTCGGGCAAGATGCGAGTCGGCGTCATGTGGGTCAGCGCAGTCCCGATTCCGAACGCCGCCAGAGCGGTTGCCCAGAACCAGCATTCGGCTCGCCGGGTGCGGACAGCGATCAACTCCGTCATTCCGACGTGCGCATGCCCGAGCGCCAGCAGTCCCACGACGCCGGCGCAACAAACGACAGCGATCACCAGGTACCGCAGACCGAACGCGACGTGCAACCCGTTCGCGATCTCCGTGCCCACCGCACTGGTCGCCAGCATCGCGAGCCAGAATGCCCACGGCCGCAAGCGGTCTGCGCGCAGTTGAACCAACAGCGCTACGGCGCATGCCGCCACCAGCAGCGTTGTCGCGATCCAGCGGCCCAGGTGGTCGTAGAGGTGGTCCGGCCAGAACACCGATGCGGCGGTGATCAACGTCTTGCTCACCCAGAATCGCGTGGTGATTGCCGGGATTCTGCGGGACATCGGCGCCGCCATCGAGCTCAGAGCGCGTCCGGCCCCTCTTCCAACAACCGCCGGAAGCCGTCTTCGTCGAGAATCGGCACGCCGAGTTCGACAGCCTTGTCGTACTTGGATCCCGGCGCGTCGCCGGCCACCACGTAGGCGGTCTTCTTCGACACCGAACCCGCCGCCTTGCCGCCGCGCACCAGGATCGCCTCTTTGGCCTCGTCCCGCGAGAACCCGGTCAGCGAGCCGGTCACCACGATCGACAGGCCTTCCAGCGTGCGCTCGATGCTCGCGTCGCGTTCGTCGGCCATGCGCACGCCCGCCGCGCGCCACTTGTCGACGATGGCACGGTGCCAGTCGACGGTGAACCAGTCGATCACGGCGGCGGCGATGGTGGGGCCGACGCCCTCGACAGCGGCCAGCCGCTCCTCGGAGGCTTCGGTGATCGCTTGCAGGTCACCGAATTCCGCGGCCAGCGCCCGAGCGGCCGTCGGACCGACGTGCCGGATGGACAGCGCCACCAGCACCCGCCACAACGGCTGTTGCTTGGCCTTGCCGAGGTTGGCCAGCAGCCTGGCTCCGTTGGCCGAGAGCTCGCCCTTCTGGGTCTTGAACAGGCTGGTGCGCAACAGGTCGTCTTGCGTGAGGTTGAAGACGTCGCCCTCATCGGTGATGACGCCGGCTGCCAGCAGTGCGGTGGCCGCCTCGTAGCCGAGGCCCTCGATGTCGAAGGCGCCGCGGCCCGCGACGTGGAAAACCCGCTCACGCAGCTGCGCGGGGCAGGATCGGGTGTTGGGGCAGCGGATGTCGGCGTCACCCTCCTTCGACGGCGCCAGCGTGCTACCGCATTCGGGACACGTTGCGGGCATGACGAATTCACGTTCAGTACCGTCACGCAGATCGACGACCGGGCCGAGCACCTCGGGGATGACGTCGCCGGCCTTGCGGATCACCACGGTGTCGCCGATCAGCACGCCCTTGCGCTTCACCTCGGTGGCGTTGTGCAACGTCGCGAGCCCGACCGTTGAACCTGCGACGGTGACGGGCTCCATGTACGCGAACGGCGTGACGCGGCCGGTACGGCCCACACTCACCCGGATGTCGAGCAGCTTGGTGGTGACCTCCTCGGGCGGGTACTTGTACGCGATGGCCCACCGCGGCGCCCGGCTGGTGGCGCCGAGGCGGCGCTGCAGCGTGCGGTCGTCCAATTTGACCACCAGACCGTCGATTTCGTGATCGACGTCATGACGGTGCTCGCCCCAGTACGCGACGCGTTCGGCCACCGCCGCGATGCCGGTGACGCGGGTTGTGTGGTCCGACACCGGCAGCCCCCATGCCTGCAGCGCACGGTACGCGTCGTGCAGCGATGCCGGCTCGAAGCCTTCGGTGTAGCCCAGACCGTGGCAGATCATGTGCAGCCGGCGACGTGCGGTGACGGCAGGATTCTTCTGTCGCAGCGACCCGGCGGCACTGTTGCGCGGATTGGCGAACGGCGCCTTGCCCTCCTCGATGAGGCTGACGTTGAGCGCGGCGAAATCCTCCACACGGAAGTACACCTCACCGCGGACTTCCAGCACCGCCGGCACCGGGAATTCGTCGGTGCCGGTCAGCTGCTCCGGTACGTCGGTGATGGTGCGGGCGTTGAGCGTGACATCCTCGCCCGTGCGGCCGTCGCCGCGCGTGGCGCCCCGGACCAGCTTGCCGTCGCGGTAGACCAGTGCCAGCGCGACGCCGTCGACCTTGAGCTCGCAGAGGTACTCGAGTTCGCGGCCCAGCTCGTTGGTGAGCCGCGCGGCCCACGCCGTCAGCTCATCGGTGTTGAAGGCATTGTCTAGCGACAGCATCCGCTCCAGGTGCTGTGCCTCGCCGAACTCGGTCGCGAACCCGGCGCCGCCGACCAGCTGCGTCGGCGAATCCGGCGTCCGCAGCTCGGGGTACCGCTCTTCGATCTCCTGCAATTCACCGAGCAGCTTGTCGAACTCACCGTCGGAGATGATCGGTGCATCTTTGACGTAGTAGCGGAACTGGTGACCGCGGACTTCTTCGGCCAGTTCCTGCCATTGCCGGCGCACGTCGGGATCGGGTGAGCTCACCCGGTAAGGCTAGCGAAGGGCTGTGACATCAAGCCGCGATGATCCCCGCCGACGTGCCGCATGCCACGAGGACCGTGCAAGCAGCTGCCGGGGCCGGGTCCTCGGTACCGACCAGCGGCGGCAGCGGCGGGATGAAGATCGGCACGAGGCTGGCCCCGGTGACTCCGGTCAGCCTGGCGACGACCTGCGCGACGACGTTCGTCGCGGCGTACGTCAGGCTGCCGACCAGCTGCACGGGCACGGTCATCGCCTGTGCCAGCGGGCTGATGACGAAGATGTTCTTCTCGGCGATCGACCGCAACTGCGCCGTCACCTGCTGGAACGCCTGGTTGAGGAAGTAGGGCACGGACGCGGCGACGGTGCGCACGCCGAGCGTCAGGTCGGTGCCGATGTTGGGGTACCCGTACTTGCCGATGACGTCCAGCACGGCGGCCCGCAGTGCCGCGTCGTCGTCGATCGGCGTGACGGTGCTGCCGCCGAGGCCCGTGATGGAGACGCCGTCGGACTTGGGCGCCGGCGTGCCGCCGAACAACGTCACGACCGTCGGGGTGACGTCGACGATCTGGTATTTCAGGTTGACGCCACCGGCGGTGAACAGATCGGGATTGTTGGCGATGACGAAAGTCGATGTCTCATTGGGTGATTGGAACCCATGGCCGAAGCCCTTGCTGTCCTGGTGACCGTGGTCGGTGACGACGATGACGGTCCACTGCTCGCCGGTCGCCGCTTCCCAGTCGTTGACCGACTGCATGATCTCGCCGATGTTGCGGTCGACGTTCCGCACCGCCTCGGCGTATGCCGTGGACGCGCCGCCGTAGTTGTGCCCGTTCTCGTCGACGCCGACGAAGTAGCTGAACACGAAGTTCGGCTTGTTCGGGTCGGCGGCGGCGATCGCGGCCTCGGTCGCGTCGCCGACGGCGTCGTCGGTGAGCGACCAGTTGGAGTCACCCGCGATGTGCGAGATGTTGACGACGTGGTCGGCGCCGACCGAACCCGACACGGCGATGGCCGAGATGACGTCCCAGTTCGCGATCGCCGTGGTCTGGATGCCGGGATTGAACGTCTCCAGTTGGTTGAACACCGTCGGGAACCGGTTGTAGACCGCTGGATTGAAGATGTTGTTGATGACGCCGGTCCTCTCACCCCAGACGCCGGTGAGGATGGCGGTCCATGACGGATTGCTGATCGTGGTGTGCCCGACGATGCTCGCCGGTGCCGTGGTGCCGCCCTGCATGAGCTGGAAGAAGTTGGCGTTGGCCGGGTCGGCCAGCACCCGGCTCAGATTGGTGCCGTCGACGCCGATCACCAGCACATTGGGTGTGGTGTCGGCGAGCGTCGAAACCGACTGCGGCGCAACGGCACTGGTTGGCTTGAGGGTCTTGCGTTCCAGTTCGTCGCGCACCGCGGCGAGGGCCACCAGCACCGATGTCGAGCTGAGCGGAGACACCGGCGCCTGCAGCGACCGCAGGGCCCTGGTGAGTTTGGCGATGGGATCTGCCGACACCGCGGCCACCTTGACCGTGGGCTGTGCGGAGCTCGCTTGCGTCGAGATCGCGGCGGTGACTGTCGGCGTGCCGGCAGTCTTGGCCGCGGCCGTCGGGTGCTCTTCGCGGTTGAGGCCGGCGACGCGCGGCGGGGCTGTCCGCGGCGCGGGCTTCGTGCGCTCGGCGGCCTTCATCTGGTTGGCGGCGGGCTGGTCAGCGGCGGGCTTGTCGGCGGTGGGCTTGTCGCGCTTCTTGTCCGGCTTTCCGGCCTGTTCCTCGTTGGCGGGCTTCGACTTCGACTTGGCGGGCTTGCGCTGCTTTTTCGGCTTCTTGGCAGGAGCGGCTGCCGCCTGGGATGCCTGCGAGGTCGAGGAGGTCTGGGATGTCGATCCCGCCCCGGCTCCCGATCCTGTGGCGTCAGCCCAGGCCGGGCAGTCGCTCCACCCCGCGAGCGCGGTTCCGATCCCCAGGGCGACCGCCAGTCCCCCGACCCGGCCAATGCATCTTCCCGCTGTCATCCGGAATGTATAACGCGCGACAATTATCGGCCGCACAGGAATCGCGAACCTGACGCACAGTCATCTCGAAGGTTGGGCACCCTCCGCCCCGCCGCGGGTTACCGTGGCAACGTGCCGCATCCGATCATGTTCGACGATGACGACCCCGGCCTGGCAGAGCTGCGCGCGGTCGCGCTGAGCTTTCCCGAGGCCTTCGAGAAGGTGTCGTGGGGCCGGCCGGTGTTCTGCGCGCCCAAGATGTTCGCGATGTACGGCGGCAATTCGAAGACGACGGGCGAGATGGTCGCCTACCCGCATTCCCTGCTGGTCAAGGTCGACGAGTCCGACCGCGCAGCACTGGAACAGGATTCGCGCTTCTACTACCCCGCCTACATGGGTCCGTCAGGCTGGCTCGGGCTGGATTTCACCGCGGCGAAGGTCGACTGGGACGAGGTCCGAGAACTGCTCGACGCATCGTTCCGGCTCGTCGCGACCAAGCGATTGATCAAGCTGCTCGACGCGCAATGAGGTAGGCCTGCGGCGTGGATTCGGCCGCGTCTTCGTCGGGTTGCCGGACCGTTTCCGCATAGACGCGAAACCCGCTGTCCGACAACACGTCTGCGACGAGCTCGGGCCGCCGGCGGATGAACGTCAAGTGCACCGACTCGCCGTCGAAGTCCGTCAGCACCCGCGGCTCATCACCGACCTGAAATGCCAACAGCAACACCCCGCCCGGCGACAGGACCCGGTGGAACTCGGCGAAGACTCGCGACAGGTACTCATCCGGAACATGGATGATCGAGTACCAGGCACAGAGCCCGCCGACGCTGCCCTCGGCCACGTCGAGGTCGAGCATCGACCCGACGCGGAACTCCAGAGCCGGATTGTGCTGCCGCGCCTGCGCGATCATGTTGGGAGACAGATCGATTCCGGTGACGTCGAGGCCGGCCGCTGCCAGTGCCGCAGTGGCCACACCGGTGCCGCAGCCCACGTCCAGCACGCTGGCCCCGCGGTCCACCAGTTCGGCGAACGCGCCGATCATGGCCCGGTCCACCGGCCGGTCGTCGAGATGGTCTTGGAACCGAGCGACGTAGTGCGCGGCCGCACGGTCGTAGCCGTCGCGGGTCGCGGCCAGGAAACCGGGCATCGGCCAACGGTACGCGGGAATGCCGACACGGTCGACCGGACGCGCAGCTACCGCAGCGCGACCTGGTCTCGTGCTGCCGGGGGTCATCGCGCGTCGATCGGCGCTGAATCACTCTGCAGGACTGTCGCTTTCACCATCATTAGCGTCGCCCTCGGCTGGATACAGTGTCGGACGGTGGTAGTGGTTGGTTCGTGGTTGGCCGACGTCCAGTAGTGGTGGTGGGGTCCAGTGGGTGCGGCCGTGGGGGCCCATGGTGGTGGTCCAGCCGCCGGTGTCGGCCAGGCGGTTGTCGCGGCCGCAGGCCAGGGTCATGG